>NZ_VMMK01000019.1:6105-50972 GCF_013277255.1 Streptococcus sp. 2154 | reverse complement strand
GAGATTACAGAACGCTTCGTTGCTGGTCTTAAATAAGATGTGAGGGGGGAGTTTTATATTTAAAGTTTTACAAAAAGTTGGAAAAGCTTTTATGTTACCTATAGCTATACTTCCTGCAGCAGGTCTACTTTTGGGGATTGGTGGTGCACTTTCAAACCCAACCACGATAGCAACTTATCCAATACTAGACAATAGTATTTTTCAATCGATATTCCAAGTAATGAGCTCTGCAGGAGAGGTTGTATTCAGTAACTTGTCACTACTTCTCTGTGTGGGATTATGTATTGGCTTAGCGAAACGAGATAAAGGAACCGCTGCGTTAGCAGGAGTAACTGGTTACTTAGTTATGACTGCAACGATCAAAGCTCTGGTAAAACTTTTTATGGCAGAAGGATCTGCAATTGATACTGGAGTTATTGGAGCATTAGTTGTCGGAATAGTTGCCGTATATTTGCACAACCGATATAGCAATATTCAATTACCTTCCGCTTTAGGATTCTTTGGAGGTTCACGCTTCGTTCCTATTGTTACATCGTTCTCTTCTATCTTAATTGGCTTTGTCTTCTTTGTTATTTGGCCACCTTTCCAACAACTTCTTGTTTCTACAGGTGGATATATTTCTCAGGCAGGTCCAATTGGAACTTTTCTATATGGATTTTTAATGAGACTTTCTGGAGCAGTAGGCTTACATCATATGATTTATCCTATGTTTTGGTATACTGAACTTGGTGGTGTTGAAACTGTTGCAGGACAAACAGTGGTTGGAGCTCAAAAAATATTTTTTGCTCAATTAGCCGATCCGGCTCATTCTGGATTATTTACAGAAGGAACAAGGTTTTTTGCAGGTCGTTTCTCAACAATGATGTTCGGTTTACCGGCTGCCTGTTTAGCGATGTACCATAGTGTTCCTAAGAATCGTCGTAAAAAATACGCGGGTTTGTTTTTTGGAGTTGCTTTAACATCTTTTATTACCGGTATTACAGAACCAATTGAATTTATGTTTCTATTCGTCAGTCCGGTTCTATATGTTGTTCACGCATTCCTTGATGGTGTCAGCTTCTTTATTGCAGACATCTTAAATATTTCAATAGGAAACACATTTTCAGGAGGTGTAATCGATTTCACTTTATTTGGAATTTTGCAGGGGAACGCTAAGACGAATTGGGTTCTTCAGATTCCATTTGGACTTATTTGGAGTGTTTTGTATTATATTATTTTTAGATGGTTCATTACTCAATTCAACGTTCTAACGCCAGGAAGAGGAGAAGAAGTAGATTCTAAAGAAATTTCTGAATCCGCAGATTCAACTTCAAATACTGCGGATCATTTAAAACAGGATAGCCTACAAATTATCAGAGCGTTGGGTGGATCAAATAATATAGAAGATGTAGATGCTTGTGTGACACGTTTACGTGTAGCTGTAAAAAAAGTTAATCAAGTTGATAAAGCACTTTTAAAACAAATTGGTGCAGTTGATGTCTTAGAAGTGAAGGGTGGCATTCAAGCAATCTATGGAGCAAAAGCAATCTTATATAAAAATAGTATTAATGAAATTTTAGGTGTAGATGATTAAGTACTTACTGACTTAATAAAAAATAGAGGAGAGTGATTGATGAGTAGGAAAAAATGAAAACGTATATAAATGCAAAGAACTCATTATCCAAGTTGGATACGCTTATAAAATAGGAGAATACAAATGAAATTTAGAAAATTAGCTTGTACAGTACTTGCGGGTGCTGCGGTTCTTGGTCTTGCTGCTTGTGGCAATTCTGGCGGAAATAAAGATGCTGGTAAATCAGGTGGTGACGGTGCCAAAACAGAAATCACTTGGTGGGCATTCCCAGTATTTACCCAAGAAAAAGCTGGTGACGGTGTTGGAACTTATGAAAAATCAATCATCGAAGCGTTTGAAAAAGCAAATCCAGATGTAAAAGTGAAATTGGAAACCATCGACTTCAAGTCAGGCCCTGAAAAAATCACAACAGCCATCGAAGCAGGAACAGCTCCGGACGTACTCTTTGACGCACCAGGACGTATCATCCAATACGGTAAAAATGGTAAATTGGCTGAGTTGAACGACCTTTTCACAGATGAATTTGTTAAAGATGTCAATAACGAAAACATCATACAAGCAAGTAAAGCTGGAGACAAGGCTTACATGTATCCAATTAGTTCTGCCCCATTCTACATGGCAATGAACAAGAAAATGCTAGAAGATGCTGGAGTGGCAAACCTTGTAAAAGAAGGTTGGACAACTGATGATTTTGAAAAAGTATTGAAAGCACTCAAAGACAAGGGCTACACACCAGGTTCATTGTTCAGTTCTGGTCAAGGGGGAGACCAAGGAACACGTGCCTTTATCTCTAACCTTTATAGCGGTTCTGTAACAGATGAAAAAGTTAGCAAATATACAACTGATGATCCTAAATTCGTCAAAGGTCTTGAAAAAGCAACTGGCTGGATTAAAGACAATTTGCTCAATAATGGTTCACAATTTGACGGTGGGGCAGATATCCAAAACTTTGCCAACGGTCAAACATCTTACACAACCCTTTGGGCACCAGCTCAAAATGGTATCCAAGCTAAACTGTTAGAAGCAAGTAAGGTAGAAGTAGTAGAAGTACCATTCCCATCAGACGAAGGTAAACCAGCTCTTGAATACCTTGTAAACGGATTTGCAGTATTCAACAATAAAGACGACAAGAAAGTCGCTGCATCTAAGAAATTCATCCAGTTTATCGCAGATGACAAAGAGTGGGGACCTAAAGACGTAGTTCGTACAGGTGCTTTCCCAGTCCGTACTTCATTTGGAAAACTTTATGAAGACAAACGCATGGAAACAATCAGCGGCTGGACTCAATACTACTCACCATACTACAACACTATTGATGGATTTGCTGAAATGAGAACACTTTGGTTCCCAATGTTGCAATCTGTATCAAATGGTGACGAAAAACCAGCGGACGCTTTGAAAGCCTTCACTGAAAAAGCGAACGAAACAATCAAAAAAGCTATGAAACAATAGTCCTTAGTTATTCTATAAAAAGTAGTTTTTAAAGAAGCTAAGAGTGTATACCCCCTTTTCCCTCTACACAGATAGTGTAAGAAAAGGGGGCTTTTGTTTAAAATGTAAGAAACTGTCACGAAATTAAAATGAAGTTCTTACATAAGCGAATCATAAAAAATTTCATTTTGATTTTAAAACAGTTCAAGAAAGTCAAAAAATTATTCTATTTGAAAGAGAGGTGCCGACTGTGAAAGTCAATAAAATTCGTATGCGGGAAACAGTGATTTCCTATGCTTTCCTAGCACCAGTGTTGTTCTTCTTTATTATCTTTGTTTTAGCACCAATGATTATGGGCTTCATCACAAGTTTCTTTAACTATTCTATGACTAGTTTCCAATTTGTGGGCTTAGATAACTATGTCCGTATGTTTAAAGATCCTGTCTTTGCAAAATCTCTGATTAACACAGTTATTTTGGTTATTGGATCTGTGCCAGTTGTTGTTCTATTTTCACTCTTTGTAGCATCGCAAACCTATCACCAAAATGCTATTGCCAGATCCTTCTACCGTTTTGTCTTCTTCCTTCCTGTTGTAACAGGTAGTGTTGCCGTAACGGTTGTATGGAAATGGATCTATGATCCATTATCAGGTATCTTGAACTTTGTGCTTAAATCAAGTCATATCATTACTCAAAACATTTCATGGCTTGGTGATAAGCACTGGGCATTGATGGCGATTATGATTATTCTCTTGACCACTTCAGTTGGTCAGCCCATCATCCTTTATATCGCTGCTATGGGGAATATTGATAATTCACTGGTTGAAGCGGCGCGTGTTGATGGTGCAACTGAGTTTCAAGTTTTCTGGAAGATTAAATGGCCAAGCCTTCTTCCAACAACTCTTTATATTGCAATCATCACAACAATTAACTCCTTCCAGTGTTTCGCCTTGATTCAGCTTTTGACATCTGGTGGTCCAAACTACTCAACAAGTACCTTGATGTACTACCTGTACGAAAAAGCCTTCCAATTGACAGAATACGGCTATGCCAACACAATTGGTGTCTTCTTGGCAGTCATGATTGCTATCGTAAGCTTTGTTCAATTTAAAGTACTTGGAAACGACGTAGAATACTAAAGAAAGGAGACAGTTATGCAATCTACAGAAAAAAAACCATTAACAGCCTTTACTGTTATTTCAACAATCATTTTGCTCTTGTTGACTGTGCTGTTCATCTTTCCATTCTACTGGATTTTGACAGGGGCATTCAAGTCACAGCCTGATACCATTATGATTCCGCCACAATGGTTCCCTAAAATGCCAACCATGGAAAACTTCCAACAACTTATGGTGCAGAACCCTGCCTTGCAATGGATGTGGAACTCAGTATTTATCTCATTGGTAACCATGTTCTTAGTCTGTGCAACCTCATCTCTAGCAGGTTATGTATTGGCTAAAAAACGTTTCTATGGTCAACGCATTCTATTTGCTATCTTTATCGCTGCTATGGCGCTTCCAAAACAAGTTGTCCTTGTACCATTGGTACGTATCGTCAACTTCATGGGAATTCATGACACTCTTTGGGCAGTTATTTTGCCTTTGATTGGATGGCCATTTGGGGTCTTCCTCATGAAACAGTTCAGTGAAAATATCCCTACAGAATTGCTCGAATCAGCTAAGATTGACGGTTGTGGTGAGATTCGTACCTTCTGGAGCGTAGCCTTCCCAATTGTAAAACCAGGGTTTGCGGCTCTTGCAATCTTTACCTTCATCAATACTTGGAATGACTACTTCATGCAGTTGGTAATGTTGACTTCACGTAACAATTTGACTATTTCACTTGGGGTTGCGACCATGCAGGCTGAAATGGCAACCAACTATGGTTTGATTATGGCAGGAGCTGCCCTTGCAGCCGTGCCAATCGTAACAGTCTTCCTTGTCTTCCAAAAATCCTTCACACAGGGTATTACTATGGGAGCGGTCAAAGGATAATACTCTGCGAAAATCGAATGCAAACTAGGTCAGCGTCACCTTGCCATACTTAAGTATTGCCTGCGGTTAGCTTCCTAGTTTGTTCTTCAATTTTCATTGAGTATAAGAGAATATAGAGTTATAAGTGTCTACAAAATGTTGGGTATTTGCTTACCATAAAGATTTTGTCAGACACTTATCAACTTAAGAATGGTTTTAGTTAACTATCAGAAACGAAGGAAAGAGTATGATTTTTGACGATTTGAAAAACATCACCTTTTACAAAGGGATTCATCCTAATTTAGACAAGGCTATCGACTATCTCTACCAACACCGTAAGGATTCTTTCGAATTAGGAAAGTATGATATTGATGGAGATAAAGTCTTTCTAGTTGTTCAGGAAAATGTCCTCAATCAAGCTGAAAATGATCAATTTGAACACCATAAGAACTATGCAGACTTGCATTTGCTGGTAGAAGGACATGAATATTCGAGCTACGGTTCACGTATCAAAGACGAGGCAGTAGCATTCGACGAAGCGAGTGACATTGGCTTTGTTTATTGTCATGAACACTCCCCACTCTTATTGGGTTATCACAATTTTGCGATTTTCTTCCCAGGTGAGCCACATCAGCCAACTGGCTATGCAGGCATGGAAGAAAAGGTTCGAAAATATCTCTTTAAAATTTTGATTGATTAAAAATAGGATGAATTGTTTTTTTGTAAAGCTTTGATAATACTCTACCATGAAATTGATCTTTGTGAGGTAGAGAAATGAGAATAAAATATTTAAAAATTGGTATCTTCTTGTCAGTCTGTTTATTGCTAATGAGTAATATTTTACCTTCAATTGTGTATGCGAATGAAGTCTCGCATATCCAAACTATACAGTCAGAAATGGATCGAATAGATGCAAAATTATCTCAAAATTACTTGCTAACTGAACAAGAAATTAAGGATTTGGTGGAAGATAGCAAAGGAGTCTATCCAGACATATCAGATGAACGTAAAATTGAATTGCTAGAAATGGTATCTTCTAAGTATGCTGCAAGAGCTAGTTTCTTAGATGGAAAGGGAATTACAGTTAATGAGATGGCTTGGATAATTAAGGGCATTGTGACTGGATTGATTGGTAAATACATAAAATTAGGTACTTATGCGGCTAAGTATGGTATTAGTATGGCGCGCTCGATCTTAAGTAGGGCAGCTGCAACTGCAGCAGCAAGAGTAGGATTATTGACCAAGATTTCTGGATGGATTTTACAAATAGCTGTGAATGTAGCTGATGTATATGGTAATTTTGCCTACAATATTGCTGCAGCTTGGGATGCACATGATAAAATCCCTAACAATGGTCGTATAAACTTTTAAAATGTGAGAATGAAAGCACTTTGTATTTTTTTATTGAAAGCACTTTGTATTTTTTTATTGAATATGTTAGCTTGGACAGTGCTTGCAATGATAATCCGTGGAGGGCTAGATGGATTTAATGAGCATACTTGGAGTACTATTTTAATTGCTTCGCTGTCCGGGATATATATAGATTATATGTCCATAGATAAAAGTAGAAAAAAGTCCAAAAGAAAAAAGAAAAAATAGATTTGTTCATGGTAGGGACTTATGAAAGCTTTACTGACAAAAAAGAAAACAGTTTACAAAGAAAAATGATGGAGGAGCAAACATGGCACAAAAAGGAGTAAGCCTTATCAAGGCAGCATTTGATACAGACAACTTTCTCATGCGTTTCAGTGAGAAAGTCTTGGACATCGTGACAGCCAATCTTCTTTTTGTCGTCTCTTGTTTGCCCATCGTGACGATTGGAGTGGCTAAAATCAGCCTCTACGAGACCATGTTTGAGATTAAGAAGAGCAGACGGGTGCCTGTTTTTAAAATCTATCTAAGATCTTTCAAGCAAAATCTGAAACTAGGTCTTCAGCTGGGTTTAATGGAGTTAGGAATTGTATTTCTTACCTTTTCAGATCTCTATCTTTTCTGGGGTCAAACAGCTCTGCCCTTCCAATTGCTGAAAGCCATTTGTTTAGGTATTCTGATGTTTCTTACTATCGTGATGCTGGCTAGTTACCCTATCGCGGCACGTTATGACCTATCTTGGAAAGAAATTCTTCAAAAAGGATTGATGTTGGCTAGTTTTAACTTTCCTTGGTTCTTCCTCATGTTAGCCATTCTTGTCCTCATTGTGATGGTTCTTTATCTGTCCGCCTTCAGTCTACTCTTAGGTGGCTCAGTCTTCCTACTTTTTGGGTTTGGACTATTGGTCTTTATCCAGACTGGATTGATGGAGAAAATTTTCGCAAAATATCAATAGGAGTCTTATTTCTGAAACTACTTTCAAAGGCTTCAAACGCTATTCTATAAGCTAGAAACTAAAATCTAAGTGTCTATAAGATATTGAAAGCCTTTTCGGTAAAGTGTATACTAAAGAAGTAAAGAAAGAATCTGCTTTAGCAGAAAATAAAAATAATAGGAGAAAATCTATGTCAGATTTGAAAAAATACGAAGGTGTCATTCCAGCCTTCTACGCATGTTATGATGATCAAGGAGAAGTAAGTCCAGAGCGTACACGTGCCTTGGTTCAATACTTCATTGATAAAGGTGTTCAAGGTCTTTATGTCAATGGTTCTTCTGGTGAATGTATCTACCAAAGTGTAGAAGACCGCAAGTTGATTTTGGAAGAAGTCATGGCAGTTGCTAAAGGTAAATTAACTATTATTGCCCATGTTGCTTGCAACAATACCAAAGATAGTATGGAACTGGCTCGCCACGCTGAAAGCTTGGGAGTAGATGCCATTGCAACAATTCCACCAATTTACTTCCGCTTGCCTGAATACTCAGTTGCCAAATACTGGAACGATATCAGTTCTGCAGCTCCAAACACAGACTACGTGATCTACAACATTCCTCAATTGGCAGGGGTTGCTTTGACTCCAAGTCTTTATACCGAAATGTTGAAGAATCCTCGTGTTATCGGTGTGAAGAACTCTTCTATGCCAGTTCAAGATATCCAAACCTTTGTCAGCCTTGGTGGGGAAGACCATATCGTCTTTAACGGTCCAGATGAACAGTTCCTAGGTGGTCGCCTCATGGGTGCCAAAGCTGGTATCGGTGGTACTTATGGTGCTATGCCAGAACTCTTCTTGAAACTCAACCAATTGATTGCGGATAAAGATTTAGAAACAGCGCGTGAGTTACAGTATGCTATCAACGCTATCATTGGTAAATTGACTGCTGCACATGGAAATATGTACGGTGTCATTAAAGAAGTCTTGAAGATCAATGAAGGATTGAATATTGGTTCTGTTCGTTCACCATTGACGCCAGTAACGGAAGAAGATCGTCCAGTTGTAGAAGCAGCTGCAGCCTTGATTCGTGAAACCAAGGAGCGCTTCCTCTAATCCATAAGGAGGTATTTATGACACACTACGTTGCAATTGATATAGGTGGAACCAACATCAAGTATGGTTTGGTTGATCAAGAGGGGCAACTTCTTGAATCGCATGAAATGCCAACTGAAGCGTATAAGGGTGGACCTCATATCTTACAAAAAACCAAAGATATTGTAGCCAGCTATTTAGAAAAAGGCCCAGTAGCAGGTGTTGCCATTTCTTCTGCAGGAATGGTGGATCCTGATAAGGGGGAAATTTTCTACGCTGGACCTCAGATTCCAAATTATGCAGGAACCCAGTTCAAGAAGGAAATCGAAGAAAGCTTTGCTATTCCTTGTGAGATTGAAAATGATGTCAACTGTGCAGGTCTGGCTGAGGCAGTATCTGGTTCAGGTAAGGGAGCAAGTGTCACCCTTTGCTTGACCATTGGAACAGGTATCGGTGGTTGCTTGATTATGGATGGGAAAGTCTTCCATGGTTTTAGCAATTCGGCCTGTGAAGTCGGGTATATGCATATGCAAGATGGAGCTTTTCAGGATCTCGCTTCTACCACAGCCTTGGTGGAGTATGTAGCAACATCTCATGGAGAAGATGTTGATCAGTGGAATGGCCGACGCATTTTCAAGGAAGCCACTGAAGGCAATAAACTCTGCATGGAAGGTATTGACCGCATGGTAGACTATCTAGGAAAAGGTCTGGCAAATATTTGCTACGTTGCCAATCCAGAAGTGGTTATTCTTGGTGGTGGTATCATGGGGCAAGAGGCTATCCTCAAACCTAAGATCCGCACAGCCTTGAAAGAGGCTTTGGTACCAAGTTTAGCAGAAAAAACACGATTAGAATTTGCCCATCACCAGAATACAGCAGGTATGCTTGGTGCATATTATCATTTTAAGACAAAACAATCCTAGTTTGGCTCAGCCAAACTAGGATTTTCTAATCAAATTCCCTTGACTTTCTTTATAATTGTGAGATAATAAATAAAATATATAAAGGAATTATATAAAATGACTATAGCGAATTCAAGTAAGATTGTGACCTTCCAAGCTAATAGAGAATTAGTAAATGATGCCATGGAAGTGTTAAAAGAAAAAAATCTCTCTCTTTCATCAGCACTCAGATTATTTTTAAAGAATGTTGCCGTAACAAATGAAGTAGATTTACTGAGTGAAGAGGAATTAGAGAAGGAGTATTTGTTTAGACAATTACAAGCAGAAGTTCAAGAAAGTTATGCCAAGATTGAGGCTGGAAATTACTTGACAGATGAGGATGTCGTGACACGCTATGGATTATAAAAGATATAGGATTTTGTATTCTCCTAGAGTGATTGATAGTCTGGATAAAATATATCAGTATATAGCGGAGGAAATCGGTTCTGTAGAGGCTGCGAGACGAAAAGTAGCCAATATTAGAAAAGATATTAATCGGCTAGAAATTTTCCCCCAAGCTGGATTTGATGCTGATGAAAAATTTGGTAAGAAATTAGACCCTCGCTACCAAACGCGAGGATGGACCTTGAGTAAGGATTACATTGTATTGTATACAATTGTTGAGGATACCGTCAGACTTGCTTATTTACTCCCTTCAAAAAGTGATTACATGAAATTATTCAAGACTAAGTCAAGATATGACTAATTCATAATCTTGAAGAGGTATGTTTGGTGATGAATAAAAATCCTAGTTTGGCTTAGCCAAACTAGGATTTTCTGACACGTTTTTGTCTACGATAGCCGTTGAGTTTCTTATTTTCCCAGTAGCTATTAAAGATTTTTTCCTTGCTTTCGCGATTGATTTCCAAAAAGTAGGCATAAATCAAATCGATAAAGAAGAGCATAGGAAGTTGAGCGGATATTCGTTGGATATAGGAAGGCTGGCTGTGGGTGGCTACAAGAACAGTCTCTGTGTAGGCCTGGCTATCTTTATTGGGAACACTTGAAAAGAGTACAGTCTTTGCCCCCATCTCCTTGGCATCTAATAGACTATCTAAAATAGAAGGTGTTGCACCAGAAAGTGAGAAGCCCAGTACGAGACAATTTTCCTCCATAATGCTGGTTGTCCATGCAAAGCCATCTTGATCGGTCAAGGCTTCGCAGACCACACCCAGACGCATGAACCGCAATTTCATTTCACGGGCGACGAGGCCAGAACTCCCTGTTCCGAAGAAGTAGACACGCTCAGCATCTTCGATTAGCTGGGCAATTCGTTCTAGTTGGATTTCGTCAATCAAGTCTTGTGTTTGTTCCCTCATATTGCTATAACTTCTGAGGACTCGTTTGGTCAGTGGACTGTGCTTGGAGACTTGGTTGGCTTGATTTTCTGCCTGATGTTGGTATTGGAAAATAAATTCTCGGTAGCCAGTAAAGCCACACTTTTTAGCAAAGCGGGTCAAAGCAGCTTGAGAAATATGTAATTTTTGGGTGACTTGTTGAGAAGATAAATCATCTGTAATCGTTTCAGCTTGCAAAAAATAGCGAGCGATTTCTTGCTCTAGGTCTGTCATTTCTTCAAAATGTGAATCAATGATAGTTGCGATATCTGGTTTGTCCATAGGGAAAGCTCCTTTACATGAGTCATACTGGAAGACTAGATCAGGGAATAGTCACACTTCATTATAACACATAATATAAGGATAGATAAATAAAAACGCATCTCTGTTTTAAAAACGAAAAAGTCGAAAAAGCTTCTTACTTTTCCATAATTTTCTACTCAAATTGTGGTACAATTAAGAGTAAGATTTTAATTATACTCTTCGAAAATCTCTTCAAACTACGTCATCGTTGCCTTGCCGTACTCAAGTACAGCCTGCAGCTAGCTTCCTAGTTTGCTCTTTGATTTTCATTGAGTATTAGAAATGAGACTGATTTGTATGAGAAAATTTAACAGCCATTCGATTCCGATTCGGCTTAATTTATTGTTTTCAATCATCATTTTACTCTTTATGACCATTATTGGTCGTTTGTTGTATATGCAGGTTTTAAACAAGGATTTTTACGAAAAAAAGCTAGCATCAGCTAGTCAGACCAAGGTCACAAGCAGTTCTGCCCGTGGGGAAATTTATGATGCTAGTGGGAAACCTTTGGTAGAAAATACGCTAAAGAAGGTTGTTTCCTTTACGCGTAGCAATAAAATGACGGCTACAGACTTAAAAGAAACAGCTAAAAAGTTACTGACTTATGTGAGCATCAGCTCTCTAAATTTGACAGAACGCCAGCTGGCGGATTACTATTTGGCTGATCCTGAAATCTATAAACAGACAGTGGAGGCTCTCCCAAGCGAGAAACGCTTGGATTCAGATGGCAATCGCCTATCCGAATCAGAACTGTATAACAATGCGGTCGATAGTGTCCAAACGAGTCAACTAAACTATACAGAGGATGAAAAGAAAGAAATCTATCTTTTTAGTCAGTTAAATGCTGTTAGAAACTTTGCGACAGGTACCATTGCGACAGATCCTTTAAATGATTCTCAGGTGGCTGTTATTGCCTCTATTTCAAAGGAGATGCCTGGCATTAGTATTTCTACTTCTTGGGATCGAAAGGTTTTGGAAACTTCTCTTTCTTCTATAGTAGGGAGTGTATCCAGTGAAAAAGCTGGTCTCCCGGCGGAAGAAGCAGAAGCCTATCTTAAAAAAGGCTATTCTCTAAATGACCGTGTTGGAACTTCGTATTTGGAAAAGCAATATGAAGAGACCTTGCAAGGAAAACGCTCGGTAAAAGAAATCCATCTGGATAAATATGGTAATATGGAAAGCGTGGATACAATTGAGGAAGGTAGTAAGGGAAACAATATCAAGCTGACCATTGATTTGGCCTTCCAAGATAGCGTGGATGCTCTGCTGAAAAGTTATTTCAATTCCGAGCTAGGAAATGGAGGAGCCAAGTATTCTGAAGGTGTCTATGCAGTCGCCCTTAACCCCAAAACAGGTGCTGTTTTGTCTATGTCAGGACTCAAACATGACCTGAAAACGGGAGAGTTGACGCCTGATTCCTTGGGAACGGTAACCAATGTCTTTGTCCCAGGTTCGGTTGTCAAGGCTGCGACCATCAGCTCTGGCTGGGAAAATGGAGTCTTGTCAGGAAACCAGACCTTGACAGACCAGTCCATTGTCTTCCAAGGTTCAGCTCCCATCAATTCTTGGTATACTCAGGCTTACGGTTCATTCCCTATCACAGCAGTCCAAGCTCTGGAGTATTCATCTAATACCTATATGGTCCAAACAGCCTTAGGTCTTATGGGGCAAACCTACCAACCCAATATGTTTGTCGGCACCAGCAAGCTAGAGTCAGCTATGGGGAAATTGCGTTCAACCTTTGGTGAATATGGCTTGGGCTCTGCGACTGGGATTGACCTACCAGATGAATCTACTGGATTTGTTCCCAAAGAGTATAGCTTTGCTAATTACATTACTAATGCCTTTGGGCAGTTTGATAACTATACGCCCATGCAGTTGGCTCAGTATGTAGCAACTATTGCAAATGATGGTGTTCGTGTGGCTCCTCGTATTGTTGAAGGCATTTATGGTAATAATGATAAGGGAGGACTGGGCGACTTGATTCAGCAACTGAAACCGACAGAGATGAATAAGGTCAATATATCCGACTCCGATATGAGTGTCTTGCACCAAGGTTTTTATCAGGTTGCTCATGGGACTAGTGGATTGACAACTGGACGTGCCTTTTCAAATGGTGCCTTGGTATCCATTAGCGGAAAAACGGGTACAGCCGAAAGCTATGTGGCAGATGGCCAGCAAGCAACCAATACTAATGCGGTGGCCTATGCCCCGTCTGATAATCCCCAAATCGCTGTTGCAGTGGTCTTTCCTCATAATACCAATCTAACAAATGGTGTAGGACCTTCCATTGCGCGTGACATTATCAATCTGTATCAAAAATACCATCCAATGAACTAGAAAGGAATTTATGTTTTATCCAACACCCATTGCTAAGCTGATTGACAGTTATTCTAAGTTACCAGGTATCGGGATTAAGACGGCCACGCGTCTGGCCTTTTATACGATTGGGATGTCTGATGATGATGTCAATGAATTTGCAAAAAATCTCCTTTCTGCTAAGAGAGAATTGACCTACTGTTCTATTTGTGGACGTTTGACAGACGACGATCCTTGCTCTATCTGTACCGATCCAAGTCGTGACCAGACAACGATTTTGGTGTTAGAGGATAGTCGGGATGTGGCAGCCATGGAGAACATTCAAGAATACCACGGGCTCTATCATGTCTTACATGGTCTTATTTCTCCTATGAATGGTATCAGTCCAGATGATATCAATCTCAAGAGCCTCATGACTCGTCTGATGGATAGTGAGGTTTCAGAAGTGATCGTAGCCACAAATGCTACAGCAGATGGGGAAGCGACTTCCATGTATCTTTCCCGCTTACTCAAGCCAGCTGGGATCAAGGTTACGCGCCTGGCACGAGGCCTCGCTGTGGGAGCAGATATCGAGTATGCGGACGAAGTGACCCTCTTACGGGCTATTGAAAATCGAACAGAGTTGTAAGTGTAGACAAATTTACGAACTTCATTCATTTATAAAAAATCAAGGAGGCTGAAAATCGTTTATATCGGCCTCTTTTTGTATAGTGTGATGAGTAGGATCAGGTTCAAGTTTTAAAAAAACAAGCAAATATGATATACTAAAGAGCGAGTATTCTAGTAGAATTAGGACAAATAATATGAAACAAACGATTATTCTTTTATATGGTGGACGGAGTGCGGAACGCGAAGTCTCTGTCCTTTCAGCGGAAAGTGTCATGCGTGCGGTCAATTACGACCGTTTCACAGTCAAGACTTTCTTTATCAGTCAGTCAGGTGACTTTATCAAAACGCAGGAATTTAGTCAGACTCCGGGACAAGAAGACCGTCTTATGACCAATGAAACTATTGATTGGGATAAGAAAGTTGCACCAAGTGCTATCTATGAAGAAGGGGCAGTGGTCTTCCCAGTTCTTCACGGTCCGATGGGAGAAGATGGCTCTGTCCAAGGATTCTTAGAAGTTTTGAAAATGCCTTATGTCGGATGTAATATCTTGTCATCTAGCCTTGCCATGGACAAAATCACGACTAAGCGTGTTCTGGAATCTGCTGGTATTGCCCAAGTTCCTTATGTGGCTATCGTTGAAGGGGATGATGTGACTGCTAAAATCGCTGAAGTGGAAGAAAAATTGACTTATCCAGTCTTCACTAAGCCGTCAAACATGGGGTCTAGTGTCGGTATTTCTAAGTCTGAAAATCAAGAGGAACTTTGTCAAGCCTTGAAACTTGCCTTTCAATATGACAGCCGTGTCTTGGTAGAGCAAGGGGTAAATGCCCGTGAAATCGAGGTTGGTCTACTGGGTAACTACGATGTCAAAAGCACGCTGCCAGGAGAAGTTGTCAAGGATGTTGCCTTTTATGACTACGATGCCAAGTATATTGATAACAAGATTACTATGGACATCCCAGCTAAAATCAGTGATGATGTGGTAGCTGTCATGCGTCAAAATGCAGAAACTGCTTTCCGTGCCATTGGTGGTCTCGGTCTATCTCGTTGCGATTTCTTCTATACAGATAAGGGTGAGATTTTCCTAAACGAGCTGAATACCATGCCAGGTTTCACCCAGTGGTCAATGTATCCACTTCTTTGGGACAATATGGGAATCAGCTATCCAGACTTAATCGAGCGTTTGGTTGACCTTGCCAAGGAAAGTTTTGACAAGCGCGAAGCGCATTTGCTATAAAAAATGAAAGAGAGGGTAGAAGACAGAACCATCATTGCAAGGTGATCAGAGTTCTCGGACTTCAGCCCTTTTTAAAGGAGTAGAAATGAAATTAACAATCCATGAAGTGGCTCAAGTTGTCGGAGCTAAAAATGATATCAGCATCTTTGAGGATACCCGGTTAGAGAAAGCTGAGTTTGACAGTCGATTGATTGGGACTGGAGATTTATTTGTGCCACTCAAAGGTGTGCGTGATGGTCACGACTTTATCGAAACAGCCTTTGAAAATGGTGCGACAGCAACCTTGTCTGAGAAAGAGCTTGTAAATCATCCCTATATTCTAGTAGATGATGTATTGACTGCCTTTCAAACCCTAGCTGCCTACTATCTTGAGAAAATGGCTGTAGATGTCTTTGCTGTCACAGGTTCAAATGGTAAGACGACGACCAAGGATATGCTAGCGCATTTACTGTCAACGACCTACAAGACCTACAAAACTCAAGGAAACTACAATAATGAGATTGGTCTTCCATACACAGTTCTCCATATGCCTGAAGGAACAGAAAAGTTGGTTTTGGAGATGGGACAGGATCACTTGGGAGATATTCATCTCTTGTCTGAATTGGCTCATCCAAAGATAGCCATCGTGACCTTGGTTGGAGAAGCCCATTTGGCCTTTTTCAAAGACCGTTCGGAGATTGCCCAAGGAAAAATGCAAATTGCAGATGGCATGGCTTCGAATTCCTTGCTTTTGGCCCCAGCCGACTCCATTGTAGAGGCCTACTTGCCAACTGATAAAAAGGTGGTTCGTTTTGGGCAAGGAGCAGAGTTGGAAATCACAGACTTGGTTGAGCGTAAGGACAGTCTGACCTTTAAAGCTAATTTCTTGGAACAAGCCCTTGATTTGCCAGTGACTGGTAAGTACAATGCCACTAATGCTATGATTGCTGCTTATGTGGCCCTACAAGAAGGAGTTTCAGAAGAACAAATTTGTCAGGCCTTCCAAAATCTTGAATTGACGCGTAACCGTACCGAGTGGAAGAAAGCAGCCAATGGAGCAGACATCTTGTCAGATGTTTACAATGCCAATCCAACTGCTATGAAGCTGATTTTAGAGACCTTCTCTGCCATTCCAGCCAATGAAGGGGGCAAGAAAATTGCGGTTTTAGCGGACATGAAGGAACTGGGTAACCAGTCAGTTCAACTCCATAATCAGATGATTTTGAGCCTTTCTCCAGATGTGCTGGATACCGTGATTTTCTACGGAGAAGACATTGCTGAATTGGCCCAACTTGCCAGTCAAATGTTCCCAATTGGCCACGTTTACTATTTCAAGAAAACAGAAGACCAAGACCAATTTGAAGACCTAGTCAAGCAGGTCAAGGAAAGCCTCAGTGCCAATGATCAAATCTTGCTCAAGGGCTCTAACTCTATGAACCTAGCCATGTTGGTAGAAAGTTTAGAAAATGAAACCAAGTGATTTTGTCAAACATTTACGTATTTCTAAATCCATTTTTGACAAATAGCATGGTATAATAATATGCAGGAAAATTTTGAATTATGAGGAAGACTAGATGAATTTATGGGATATTTTTTTTACAACTCAGCCAACAGAACCACCTAAATTTGACCTTTTTTGGTATGTTAGCCTATTTACGCTCTTAGCCTTGACCTTTTATACAGCCTATCGCTATCGTGAAAAGAAGGTTTACCAACGATTTTTCCAGATTTTACAGGCTGTTCAGTTGATCCTTCTTTATGGTTGGTACTGGGTCAATCATATGCCATTGTCAGAAAGCCTACCCTTTTACCATTGCCGTATGGCTATGTTTGTGGTACTCTTGCTTCCTGGTCAGTCCAAATATAAACAATACTTTGCATTATTGGGAACATTTGGGACATTAGCAGCCTTTGTTTATCCAGTGCCAGATGCTTACCCTTTTCCACATATCACCATTTTATCCTTTATCTTTGGTCATTTAGCACTCTTGGGGAACTCACTGGTTTATCTCTTGAGACAGTACGATGCGAGAATGCTAGATGTGAAAAGAATTTTTCTCATGACCTTTGCATTAAATGCCTTAATTTTTGTGGTCAATTTGGTAACAGGTGGGGATTACGGATTCTTGACAAAACCGCCATTGGTTGGGGATCATGGTCTAGTAGCTAATTATTTACTTGTTTCAATTGTGCTGGTAGCTACTATCAGTTTGACTAAGAAAATCTTAGAATTCTTTTTAGCTCAAGAAGCAGAAAAAATGATTGCAAAGAAAGCTTAACACAGAGCTTTCTTTTTTTGTCTTAGAGAGTTTTTACAAGCAGCTTATAAAATAAGAATTTCTGAACATAGAAACTCAAAAATTGGCTGGGAAATTTAGGAAAAAAGCAAGCATGATTAAATTTTTTGTGTTATAATATTCTGTGAATAGCTATGCCTAAGTTTAGCTATGGAATAATACGAAGTGCGAAACTTGGAAGATAGAGAGGATGCGATGTAATGGCTAGAGAAGGCTTTTTTACAGGTCTAGATATTGGAACAAGCTCTGTCAAGGTGCTTGTAGCCGAGCAGAGAAATGGTGAATTAAATGTAATTGGCGTGAGTAATGCCAAAAGTAAAGGTGTAAAGGATGGAATTATTGTTGATATTGATGCAGCAGCAACTGCTATCAAGTCAGCCATTTCCCAAGCAGAAGAAAAGGCAGGCATTTCGATTAAATCAGTGAATGTCGGCTTGCCTGGTAATCTTTTGCAGGTAGAACCAACTCAAGGGATGATTCCAGTAACATCTGATACCAAGGAAATTACGGATCAAGATGTTGAAAATGTTGTCAAATCAGCTTTGACAAAGAGTATGACACCTGACCGTGAAGTCATTACCTTTATTCCTGAAGAATTTATTGTGGATGGTTTCCAAGGGATTCGTGACCCACGTGGCATGATGGGGGTTCGTCTTGAAATGCGTGGTTTGCTTTATACAGGTCCTCGCACTATTTTACATAACCTACGTAAGACAGTAGAACGTGTCGGACTACAGGTTGAAAATGTTATTATTTCACCACTAGCAATGGTTCAATCAGTTTTGAACGAAGGTGAACGTGAATTTGGTGCTACAGTGATTGATATGGGAGCAGGTCAAACGACTGTCGCTACAATCCGTAACCAAGAACTTCAGTTCACACATATTCTCCAAGAAGGTGGAGATTATGTAACTAAAGATATCTCCAAGGTTTTGAAAACCTCTCGCAAATTAGCGGAAGGCTTGAAACTGAATTACGGGGAAGCCTATCCGCCTCTTGCAAGCAAAGAAACCTTCCAAGTAGAAGTTATTGGAGAAGTAGAAGCAGTTGAAGTGACGGAAGCCTACTTGTCAGAAATTATTTCTGCACGAATTAAGCACATCCTTGAGCAAATCAAGCAAGAATTAGATAGAAGACGTCTATTGGAGCTCCCTGGTGGTATTGTCTTAATCGGTGGGAATGCCATTTTACCAGGTATGGTTGAACTTGCTCAGGAAGTCTTTGGCGTCCGTGTCAAGCTTTATGTTCCAAATCAAGTTGGTATCCGTAATCCAGCCTTTGCGCATGTGATTAGTTTATCAGAATTTGCGGGTCAATTAACAGAAGTGAATCTTTTGGCTCAGAGAGCGATAAAAGGTGAGAATGACTTAAGTCATCAGCCAATTAGTTTTGGTGGGATGCTGCAAAAGACAGCTCAGTTTGTACAATCAACGCCTGTTCAACCAGCTCCTGCTCCAGAAGTAGAGCCGGTGGCGCCTACAGAACCAATGGTGGATTTCCAACAAGCTTCACAAAATAAACCGAAATTAGCAGATCGTTTCCGTGGCTTGATCGGAAGCATGTTTGACGAATAAAGAGGAAAAATAAATTATGACATTTTCATTTGATACAGCTGTTGCTCAAGGTGCAGTGATTAAAGTAATTGGTGTCGGTGGAGGTGGTGGCAATGCCATCAACCGTATGGTCGACGAAGGTGTTACAGGCGTAGAATTTATCGCAGCAAACACAGATGTACAAGCATTGAGTAGTACAAAAGCTGAGACTGTTATTCAGTTGGGACCTAAATTGACTCGTGGTTTGGGTGCAGGAGGTCAACCTGAGGTTGGTCGTAAAGCTGCTGAAGAAAGCGAAGAAACACTGACGGAAGCTATCAGTGGCGCAGATATGGTCTTCATCACTGCTGGTATGGGAGGAGGCTCTGGAACTGGAGCTGCTCCTGTTATTGCTCGTATCGCCAAAGATTTAGGTGCTCTTACAGTTGGTGTTGTGACACGTCCCTTTGGTTTTGAAGGAAGCAAACGTGGACAATTTGCCGTTGAAGGAATCAACCAACTTCGTGAGCATGTAGATACTCTATTGATTATTTCAAACAACAACTTGCTTGAAATTGTTGATAAGAAAACACCGCTCTTGGAGGCTCTTAGCGAAGCGGATAACGTTCTTCGTCAAGGTGTTCAAGGGATTACCGATTTGATTACCAATCCAGGATTGATTAACCTTGACTTTGCCGATGTGAAAACAGTTATGGCAAATAAAGGGAATGCTCTCATGGGTATTGGTATCGGTAGTGGAGAAGAACGTGTGGTAGAAGCGGCGCGTAAGGCAATTTACTCTCCACTTCTTGAAACAACAATTGATGGAGCAGAAGATGTGATTGTCAACGTAACTGGTGGTCTCGATTTAACCTTGATTGAAGCTGAGGAGGCTTCACAAATTGTGAACCAGGCAGCAGGTCAAGGAGTGAACATCTGGCTCGGTACTTCAATTGATGAAAGTATGCGTGATGAAATTCGTGTAACAGTTGTCGCAACGGGTGTTCGTCAAGACCGCGTAGAGAAGGCTGTTGCTCCACAAGCTAGACCGACTACTAACTACCGTGAGACAGTGAAACCAGCTCATTCACATGGCTTTAATCGTCATTTTGATATGGCAGAAACAGCTGAATTGCCAAAACAAAATCCACGTCGTTTGGAACCAACTCAGGCATCTGCTTTTGGTGATTGGGATCTTCGCCGTGAATCGATTGTTCGTACAACAGATTCAGTCGTTTCTCCAGTTGAACGCTTTGAAGCCCCAACATCACAAGATGAAGATGAATTGGATACACCTCCATTTTTCAAAAATCGTTAAGTAAATGAATGTAAAAGAAAATACAGAACTTGTTTTTCGAGAAGTTGCAGAGGCTAGTCTGAGTGCTCATCGAGAGAGTGGTTCAGTCTCTGTCATTGCAGTTACCAAGTATGTAGATGTACCAACAGCGGAATCCTTGCTTCCGCTAGGTGTTCATCATATCGGTGAAAATCGTGTCGATAAGTTTCTGGAAAAATATGAAGCTTTAAAAGATCGAGATGTGACTTGGCATTTGATTGGTACCTTGCAAAGACGTAAGGTGAAAGATGTCATACAATTTGTCGATTATTTCCATGCCTTGGATTCAGTAAAGCTAGCGGAGGAAATCCAAAAAAGAAGTGACCGAGTCATCAAGTGTTTCCTTCAAGTAAATATTTCTAAAGAAGAAAGCAAGCACGGTTTTTCGAGAGAGGAACTGCTGGATATCTTGCCAGAGTTAGCCAGACTAGATAAGATTGAATATGTTGGTTTAATGACGATGGCACCTTTTGAGGCTAGAAGTGAGCAGTTGAAAGAAATTTTCAAGGCGACCCAAGATTTACAAAGAGAAATCCAAGAAAAACAAATTCCAAATATGCCTATGACCGAGTTAAGTATGGGAATGAGTCGTGATTATAAAGAAGCGATTCAATTCGGTTCCACCTTTGTTCGTATAGGTACAGCATTTTTTAAGTAGGAGAGAACCATGTCTTTAAAAGATAGATTCGATAGATTTATAGATTATTTTACGGAGGATGAGGATTCAAGTCTCCCTTATGAAAAAAGAGATGAGCCTGTGTTTACTCCAGTAAATTCTTCACAGGAACCGGCTCTCCCAATCACTCAAACTCCACAATCAGCTGGAACAAAGGAGAACAATATCACCAGACTTCATGCAAGACAACAGGAATTGGCAAATCAAAGTCAGCGTGCAACTGATAAGGTCATTATAGATGTTCGTTATCCTAGAAAATATGAAGACGCAACAGAAATTGTTGATTTATTGGCAGGAAACGAAAGTATCTTGATTGATTTTCAATATATGACTGAAGTGCAGGCTCGTCGTTGTTTGGATTACCTGGATGGGGCTTGCCATGTTCTAGCTGGAAGTCTGAAAAAAGTAGCTTCTACCATGTATCTGTTGACACCAGTGAATGTTATTGTGAATGTAGAAGATATTCGTTTGCCAGATGAAGATCAACAGGGTGAGTTTGATTTTGATATGAGACGAAATAGAGTACGATAATGATTTTTTTAATTCGTATGATTTATAATGCAGTGGATATTTACTCCCTGATTTTGGTAGCCTTTGCTGTCATGTCTTGGTTTCCAGGCGCCTACGAATCCAGTTTGGGTCGTTGGATTGTAGCGTTGGTAAAACCAGTGCTTGCTCCCTTGCAACGCCTGCCTTTACAGATAGCGGGCCTTGATTTATCTGTTTGGGTTGCGATTGTTTTGGTTCGATTTTTAGGAGAAAACCTAGTCCGTTTTCTGGCGATGATAGGATGAATAAAGGGATTTATCAGCATTTCTCCATAGAAGATCGTCCCTTTCTTGACAAGGGAATGGAATGGATAAAGAAGGTAGAAGATAGCTATGCTCCTTTTTTAACTCCTTTTATCAATCCTCATCAGGAGAAGCTATTAAAGATTTTGGCCAAAACCTATGGTCTTGCTTGTAGCAGTAGTGGGGAATTTGTCTCGAGTGAGTATGTTCGAGTTTTATTATACCCAGATTATTTCCAACCAGAGTTTTCAGATTTTGAAATATCTCTTCAGGAAATTGTGTATTCCAATAAATTTGAACATTTAACGCATGCTAAGATTTTAGGGACAGTCATCAATCAATTAGGGATTGAACGGAAACTTTTTGGAGATATCCTAGTAGATGAAGAACGGGCGCAGATTATGATTAATCAGCAGTTTCTTCTTCTCTTTCAAGATGGATTAAAGAAAATTGGTCGTATACCTGTTTCGCTGGAGGAACGTCCTTTCGCCGAGAAAATAGATAAGCTAGAACAGTATCGAGAACTGGATTTATCTGTGTCTAGTTTTCGATTAGATGTTCTTTTATCAAATGTTTTGAAACTATCTAGGAATCAAGCAAACCAGTTGATTGAAAAGAAACTTGTCCAAGTAAATTATCATGTGGTAGACAAATCAGATTATACTGTTCAAGTTGGAGATTTGATTAGTGTGAGAAAATTTGGTCGCTTGAGATTACTTCAAGATAAGGGACAAACGAAAAAAGAGAAGAAAAAAATAACCGTCCAGTTATTATTAAGTAAGTGAGGAATAGAATGCCAATTACATCATTAGAAATAAAGGACAAGACCTTTGGAACTCGATTCAGAGGCTTTGATCCAGAAGAAGTCGATGAATTTTTAGATATTGTGGTTCGTGATTACGAAGATCTTGTTCGTGCGAATCATGATAAAGATTTGCGTATTAAGAGTTTAGAAGAGCGTTTGTCTTACTTTGACGAAATGAAAGATTCATTGAGCCAGTCTGTATTGATTGCCCAAGACACAGCTGAGCGAGTGAAACAAGCAGCACATGAACGTTCAAACAATATCATTCATCAAGCAGAGCAGGATGCGCAACGCTTGTTGGAAGAAGCTAAATATAAGGCAAATGAGATTCTTCGTCAAGCAACAGACAATGCTAAGAAAGTTGCTGTTGAAACAGAAGAATTGAAGAATAAGAGCCGTGTCTTCCACCAACGTCTCAAATCTACAATTGAGAGTCAGTTGGCTATTGTTGAATCTTCAGACTGGGAAGATATTCTTCGCCCAACAGCTACTTATCTTCAAACCAGTGATGAAGCCTTTAAAGAAGTGGTTAGCGAGGTACTTGGAGAACCGATTCCAGCTCCAATTGAGGAAGAACCAATTGATATGACACGTCAGTTCTCTCAAGCAGAAATGGCAGAGTTACAGGCTCGTATTGAAGCAGCCAATAAAGAATTGGCTGAATTTGAAGCTCAGACTAAACAGGAAGTGGAAGCTCCAACTCCTGTAGTGGGTCCTCAAATGGAAGAAGAACCTGCTCATCCAGTTGGTCCAATGTATGAAGAGCCAGAAGTAGCTCCAGTACATCCTTCGGCTCCAACACCAGCTACAGAAACATTTGATTCAGCACCAGGATTTGAAGCACCGCAAGAATCCGTTACAATTTTATAAGAAATATTCTGAGAACAATATCTTATCCTTATATTTCCAGCGAGCAGGAGATGGTGTGAGTCCTGTAATCCCTATTGATAAGATTATCCTCTCAAAAACTCAAGTCTGAATGGAGTAAGATTTGACGTTCCCCACGTTACGGGATAAGAGGGAGAAAGACTAAATCTTTTTCCGAATAAAGGTGGTACCACGATTTTCGTCCTTTTTGGCAGTCGTGGTTTTTAATTTGTTATTATTTATAAAGTTTATAAAGGAGATACCATGAAACTCAAAGATACTCTTAATCTTGGTAAAACAGCTTTCCCAATGCGTGCAGGCCTTCCGACCAAAGAGCCAGTTTGGCAAAAGGAATGGGAAGATGCAAAACTTTACCAACGTCGTCAAGAATTGAACCAAGGAAAACCTCATTTCACCTTGCATGATGGCCCTCCATACGCTAACGGAAATATCCACGTTGGACATGCTATGAACAAGATTTCAAAAGATATCATTGTTCGTTCAAAATCAATGTCAGGTTTTTACGCGCCATTTATCCCGGGTTGGGATACTCATGGTCTGCCAATCGAGCAAATTTTGGCAAAACAAGGTGTTAAACGCAAAGAAATGGACTTGGTTGAGTACTTGAAACTTTGTCGCGAATACGCTCTTTCTCAAGTAGATAAACAACGTGAAGACTTTAAACGTTTGGGTGTTTCTGGTGACTGGGAAAATCCATATGTGACTTTGACTCCTGACTATGAAGCAGCCCAAATCCGTGTATTTGGTGAGATGGCTAATAAAGGATATATCTACCGTGGTGCCAAGCCAGTTTACTGGTCTTGGTCATCTGAGTCAGCCCTTGCTGAAGCGGAGATTGAATACCATGACTTGGTTTCAACTTCCCTTTACTATGCCAACAAGGTAAAAGAAGGAAAAGGTGCCCTTGATACAGACACTTATATCGTTGTTTGGACAACGACTCCATTTACCATCACAGCTTCTCGTGGTTTGACGGTTGGTGCGGATATTGATTACGTTTTGGTTCAACCTGTTGGTGAAGCTCGTAAGTTTGTCGTTGCTGCAGAATTATTGACTAGCTTGTCTGAAAAATTTGGTTGGGCTGATGTTCAAGTTTTGGCAACTTACCGTGGTCAAGAACTCAACCACATCGTAACAGAACACCCATGGGATACAGCTGTAGATGAGTTGGTTATCCTTGGTGATCACGTTACTACTGACTCTGGTACTGGTATTGTCCATACAGCCCCTGGTTTTGGTGAGGACGACTACAATGTTGGTATTGCTAATGGTCTTGAAGTCGCAGTGACTGTTGATGAACGCGGTATCATGATGGGGAATGCTGGTCCTGGGTTTGAAGGCCAGTTCTACGACAAGGTTGTACCAACTGTTATTGAAAAACTCGGCAGCCTCCTTCTTGCCCAAGAAGAAATCTCTCACTCATACCCATTTGACTGGCGTACTAAGAAACCAATCATCTGGCGTGCAGTACCACAATGGTTTGCCTCAGTTTCTAAATTCCGCCAAGAAATCTTGGATGAAATTGAAAAAGTGAAATTCCACTCAGAATGGGGTAAAGTCCGTCTTTACAATATGATTCGTGACCGTGGCGACTGGGTTATCTCTCGTCAACGTGCTTGGGGTGTTCCACTTCCAATTTTCTACGCTGAAGATGGTACAGCGATCATGACTGCTGAAACGATTGAGCATGTAGCTCAACTCTTTGAAGTACACGGTTCAAGCATTTGGTGGGAACGTGATGCCAAAGACCTCTTGCCAGAAGGATTTACTCATCCAGGTTCACCAAACGGAGAGTTCAAAAAAGAAACTGACATCATGGACGTTTGGTTTGACTCAGGTTCATCATGGAATGGAGTGGTTGTAAACCGTCCTGAGTTGACTTACCCAGCAGACCTTTACCTAGAAGGTTCTGACCAGTACCGTGGTTGGTTCAACTCTTCACTCATCACATCTGTTGCCAACCATGGCGTAGCACCTTACAAACAAATCTTGTCACAAGGTTTTGCCCTTGATGGTAAAGGTGAGAAGATGTCTAAATCTCTTGGAAATACCATTGCTCCAAGCGATGTTGAAAAACAATTTGGTGCTGAAATCTTGCGTCTCTGGGTAACAAGTGTTGACTCAAGCAATGACGTGCGTATCTCTATGGATATCTTGAGCCAAGTCTCTGAAACTTACCGCAAGATCCGTAACACCCTTCGTTTCTTGATTGCCAATACATCTGACTTTAACCCAGCTCAAGATGCAGTCGCTTACGAAGAGCTTCGCTCAGTTGATAAGTACATGACTATTCGCTTTAACCAGCTTGTCAAGACCATTCGTGATGCCTATGCAGACTTTGAATTCTTGACAATCTACAAGGCCTTGGTGAACTTTATCAACGTTGATTTATCAGCCTTCTACCTTGATTTTGCCAAAGATGTTGTTTATATCGAAGGTGCCAAATCACTCGAACGCCGTCAAATGCAGACTGTTTTCTATGACATTCTTGTGAAAATCACCAAACTCTTGACACCAATCCTTCCTCACACTGCGGAAGAAATCTGGTCATACCTTGAGTTTGAAGCAGAAGACTTCGTTCAATTGTCAGAATTGCCAGAAGCGGAAACTTTTGCTAATCAAGAAGAAATCTTGGATACATGGGCAGCCTTCATGGACTTCCGTGGACAAGCTCAAAAAGCCTTGGAAGAAGCTCGTAATGCAAAAGTTATCGGTAAATCACTTGAAGCACACTTGACAGTTTATCCAAATGAAGTTGTGAAAACTCTACTCGAAGCAGTAAACAGCAATGTAGCTCAACTTTTGATTGTGTCTGAATTGACCATCGCAGAAGGACCAGCTCCAGAAGCTGCCCTTAGCTTCGAAGATGTCGCCTTCACAGTTGAACGTGCTGCAGGCCAAGTATGTGACCGTTGCCGTCGCACCGACCCAACAACAGCAGAACGCAGCTACCAGGCAGTCATCTGTGACCACTGTGCAAGTATCGTAGAAGAAAACTTTGCGGACGCAGTCGCAGAAGGATTTGAAGAGAAGTAAGGTTGTTGTATGATACTAAGAAGGAAAAGGATTGCCAAACAGTCCTTTCCTTTTTGGTTTTGACTAGCTTTTTTGTGAAAAATTGTGTAGAATAGAATAGATAAACGAGGGGAAACCTCGGAAAATTTGAAGGAGAATCCATCTAATGGTAAAATTGGTTTTTGCTCGCCACGGTGAGTCTGAATGGAACAAAGCTAACCTTTTCACTGGTTGGGCTGATGTTGATTTGTCTGAAAAAGGTACACAACAAGCGATTGACGCTGGTAAATTGATCAAAGAAGCTGGTATCGAATTTGACCAAGCTTACACTTCAGTATTGAAACGTGCTATCAAAACAACGAACTTGGCTCTTGAAGCTTCTGACCAATTGTGGGTTCCAGTTGAAAAATCATGGCGCCTGAACGAACGTCACTACGGTGGTTTGACTGGTAAAAACAAAGCTGAAGCTGCTGAGCAATTTGGTGATGAGCAAGTTCACATCTGGCGTCGTTCATACGATGTATTGCCTCCAAACATGAACCGTGATGATGAGCACTCAGCTCACACAGACCGTCGTTACGCTTCACTTGACGACTCAGTAATCCCAGATGCTGAAAACTTGAAAGTGACTTTGGAACGTGCCCTTCCTTTCTGGGAAGATAAAATCGCTCCAGCTCTTAAAGATGGTAAAAACGTATTCGTAGGAGCTCACGGTAACTCAATCCGTGCCCTTGTAAAACACATCAAAGGTTTGTCAGATGACGAGATCATGGACGTGGAAATCCCTAACTTCCCACCATTGGTATTCGAATTCGACGAAAAATTGAACGTAGTTTCTGAATACTACCTTGGAAAATAAAAAAATGTAAGTCTAGAATTGATTTCTAGGCTTTTTGTTTTTGTTCCCAGTTTCCAATGGCTTGAAAAAGCGATATAATGATAGTAAATATGAAAGAAAGAGAAACAGATATGGCTTATATTGAGATGAAACACTGTTACAAGCGTTATCAGGTTGGGGACACGGAGATTGTGGCTAATCGCGATGTGAATTTTGAGATTGAAAAGGGTGAATTGGTTATTATTCTAGGTGCGTCTGGTGCAGGAAAGTCAACGGTTCTTAACCTTCTTGGGGGAATGGATACCAATGATGATGGGGAAATCTGGATAGATGGTGTTAATATTGCAGACTATAGTTCCCACCAGAGGACCAATTATCGTAGAAATGATGTTGGTTTTGTTTTTCAGTTTTATAATCTAGTTTCCAATTTGACTGCTAAGGAAAATGTGGAGTTGGCTTCTGAAATCGTGACAGATGCTTTGAATCCTGAGCAGGTCTTGACAGATGTAGGTCTGGCTCATCGTCTCAATAATTTCCCAGCTCAGCTGTCTGGAGGGGAGCAACAGCGAGTCTCCATTGCACGCGCGGTAGCCAAAAATCCTAAAATTCTCCTTTGTGACGAACCAACAGGCGCCTTGGATTATCAGACGGGCAAGCAAGTCTTGAAGATTCTCCAAGACATGTCTCGTCAAAAGGGGGCGACGGTGATTATCGTGACTCACAATGGAGCTTTGGCGCCCATTGCTGATCGCGTGATTCATATGCACGATGCCAGTGTCAAGGATGTGGTGCTCAACCAGCATCCTCAGGATATTGACAGTTTGGAGTACTAGCATGATTAATCGAAAAACCTATTGGAAGGACTTAATTCAGTCCTTTACAGGCTCCAAGGGGCGTTTTTTATCCATCTTGATCCTGATGATGTTGGGATCTCTAGCCTTAGTAGGCCTCAAAGTAACCAGTCCCAACATGGAGGCGACAGCTAATGCTTATTTAACAACTGCTCAAACCTTGGATTTGGCAGTCATGTCTAACTATGGCTTGGATCAAGCAGACCAAGAAGAACTAAAACAGACGGAGGGCGCAGAGGTCGAGTTTGGCTATTTGACAGATGTGACTATGGATAATGGGCAGGATGCCATTCGGCTGTACTCCAAACCAGAGCGAATTTCAACCTTTCAGCTAAGAAAGGGACGACTTCCTCAGTCAGACAAGGAAATCGCTTTGGCCACTCATTTGCAAGGCCAATACAGCGTGGGACAGGAGATTAGTTTTAAAGAAAAAGAAGAGGGTCATTCCTCTTTAAAAGACCATACTTATACCATTACTGGTTTTGTGGATTCGGCTGAAATCCTCTCCCAGCGAGATATGGGCTACGCAGGAAGTGGAAGTGGGACTCTGACAGCCTATGGGGTCATTTTACCTAGTCAGTTTGATCAGAAAGTCTACAATATAGCACGCTTAAAATATCAAGATTTGTCAGGTTTAAATGCTTTTTCAGCAGCTTATGAAGAAAAATCCAAGCAACATCAGGAAGACCTTGAACAAGCTTTGTCAGATAATGGTAAGGCACGTCTGCAACTCTTGAAAAAAGAAGGACAAGAGTCTCTCGATAAGGGGCAAGAGACCCTTAATAAGGCTGAGACTAATTTGCAGGAAGGTAAGCGTCGTTTAGCAGCTGCTCAAGCTCGTTTACAGACTCAGGAAAGTCAACTAGCCTTGCTTCCTCAAGTTCAAAGAGACCAGGCTAGTGCTCAATTTACCCAAGCCAAGCAGGAATTGAGCAAGGAAGAGGATAGACTAAAGCAGGCCGAACAAAATCTAGCCCAAGAAAAGGAAAAATTAGAAAAACATCAGCAAGTTTTGGATGATTTGGCGGAACCAAGGTATCAAGTCTATAATCGTCAGACCATGCCTGGCGGTCAAGGTTATCTCATGTACAGTAATGCTTCAGCCAGTATTCGGGCAGTGGGCAATATCTTTCCTGTAGTGCTTTATGCCGTAGCAGCCATGGTGACCTTTACAACCATGACTCGTTTTGTGGATGAAGAACGAACTCATGCTGGGATTTTTAAGGCCTTGGGCTATCGCAGCAAGGATATTATCGCTAAATTTCTCCTCTATGGTCTAGTAGCTGGGACTGTCGGAACAGCTCTAGGTAGTATACTTGGCCATTATTTACTAGCTAGTGTGATTTCAAGTGTCATTACAAAAGGCATGGTGGTGGGAGAAACCCAGATTCAGTTCTATTGGACCTATAGCTTACTGGCTCTTGTCTTGAGTTGGTTGGCGAGTGTGTTACCAGCCTACTTGGTAGCTCGTAGGGAACTTCATGACGAAGCAGCCCAGCTTTTACTACCTAAACCTCCTGTCAAAGGAGCTAAAATCTTACTAGAGCGCATCGGTTTTATCTGGCGTCGTCTCAGTTTTACTCATAAGGTAACAGCTCGCAATATCTTCCGTTATAAGCAGCGGATGTTGATGACGATCTTTGGTGTGGCAGGTTCTGTAGCTCTGCTTTTTGCAGGTTTGGGAATTCAATCCTCTGTAGCAGGAGTTCCGTCTAGACAGTTTCAACAAATTCAACAGTATCAGATGATTGTCTCTGAAAATCCTAGTGCGACCAATCAGGACAAGGCAGAGTTAGAAGAAGTGTTGAAAGGGCAGGATATCCAAGCCTATCAGAAAATCTATTCTAAAACGCTGGACAAGGATTTCAAAGGTAAGGCTGGTCTTCAGACTATTACCCTTATGATGACAAAGAAGGAAGATTTGACTCCCTTTATTCATCTGCAAAAACATCAGCAGGAACTGACATTAAAAGATGGCGTCGTTATTACAGCTAAACTAGCCCAGCTGGCAGATGTCAAGGTTGGGCAGACTCTAGAAATTGAAGATCAGGAACTAAAGGTCGCTGCCATTGCTGAGAACTACGTTGGTCACTTTATTTATATGAGTCAGGCTAGCTATGAGCAAATATACGGACAGCTGGCCCAAGCCAACACTTATCTGGTTAGTCTAAGGGATACTAGTGCAACTAGTATTGAAAGGCAGGCAGGATTACTTATGAATCAAGCTGCGGTGTCCAGCGTTGTCCAGAATGCTTCATCCATTCGCCTCTTTGACTCCGTCGCTAGTTCACTCAATCAGACCATGACTATCTTGGTCATCGTATCGGTTCTGTTGGCTATTGTTATCCTTTACAATCTGACCAATATCAACGTGGCTGAGAGAATCCGTGAACTCTCCACAATCAAGGTTCTCGGTTTTCATAATAATGAAGTCACCCTCTACATTTACCGTGAGACGATTGTGCTGTCCCTTGTGGGAATCGTACTTGGTTTGGTATCTGGTTTCTATTTACATCAATTTTTGATTCAAATGATTTCGCCTGCGACTATTCTCTTTTATCCACAGGTAGGCTGGGAAGTATATGTAATCCCAGTGGCAGCAGTAAGCATCATTTTGACCTTGCTTGGTTTCTTTGTCAATCATCATCTGAGAAAGGTTGATATGCTTGAAGCCTTGAAATCTGTAGAGTAATACTCTTCGAAAATCTCTTCAAACCAGGTCAGCTTCCATTTGAAAACCCAAAACAGTGTTTTGAGTAGCCTGTGGCTAGAATCTTAGTTTACTCTTTGATATTCATTGAGCATAAGGTAGTTATTTTTAGCTGATTGAACTTGTATTTACTCGTAAACAAAAATCCTCCGTTTCAAAGAGTAGGGAACTCTTTGTGACAGAGGATTTTTTCTATAGGGTTTTAGCAGCTGCAATTGCGGCTTCGAAGTTTGGTTCAGAGTTGATATTGTCCACGTATTCAACATAGCGAATAGTGTTGTCAGTATCGAGGACAAAGACTGCGCGTGCCAATAGGTGCCACTCATTGATTAAGAGGGCATAGTCACGTCCAAAGGAATGGTCGAAATAGTCTGAGAGCATGATGGCATTTTCAATGCCTTCAGCACCACACCAACGTTTTTGGGCAAAAGGTAGGTCCATGGAAACAGTCAAGACAACCGTATTGTCCAGTCCAGCCAGTTCTTCATTAAAGCGACGCGTTTGAGTTGAGCAGATACCTGTATCGATAGAAGGCACGACACTCAAGACTTTTTTCTTGCCATCAAAATCAGCCAGAGATTTTTTAGAAAGGTCTGTTGTAGTGAGTGAAAAATCAAGCGCCTTGTCGCCGACTTGTAGTTGTTTACCTGTAAAGCTCACAGGATTTCCGAGAAAAGTTACCATAAGATACTCCAATCTTTTTTCTTCCATTTTAGCTGAAACGATCGAAATTTTCCAATGATTTGACCGGAAATGTGGGCATAGAAAAAACGCCAGCTCATGTGAGAATGACGTTTTTCAGATTTTTTATCTATTTGATATTTCTCGAAGGTAGTGCGGACGGGAGCAACTTCCTTCGGAATTTCATCCCTAATTTTTGAGCCCTAGGTCTCAAAAATTCCGTCCTAGATAAGATCAAAGTTCTTATCTAGGATACCACTACAGTGAGAAATATCTGGTAAAAACTCACTTCGTTCGTACTGATTTAAGAAATCTTTATTCTTATAAACGCTGTTTTGTAGCTAGAGATAGAACTAACAAAGCTAATATTAGAAGTAATGTAAAGAGAGACAAGAACCTAGTAATAGATAAACTAATATCTAGATTATTTTGCCAATCCTTCAGCAATCTTATCAAGGTTGTATTTCATCATGCTGTAGTAGCTGTCGCCTTCTTTACCTTGTTCTGCGATAGAGTCAGTAAAGATTTGTGCGTAGATTGGGATGTTTGTGTCTTGTGAAACAGTCTTCATTGGACGATCATCAACACTAGATTCTACAAAGAGTGAAGGAACTTTTGTTTGGCGAAGTTTTTCAACCAAGGTCTTGATTTGTTCAGGTGTTCCTTCTTCTTCAGTGTTGATTTCCCAGATGTAAGCACTTGGGACACCATAGGCTTTAGAGAAGTATTTGAATGCTCCTTCGCTGGTTACAATGAGTTTCTTTTCAGCAGGGATGTTATTAAATTTATCCTTACTTTCTTTATCAAGTTTGTCTAACTTATCAGTATATTCTTTGAGATTTTTTTCATAGAATTCTTTGTTGTTAGGGTCTTTGGCGCTCAATTGTTTGGCGATATTTTTAGCAAAGATAATCCCATTTTCAAGGTTGAGCCAAGCGTGTGGGTCTTCTTTACCTTTTTCATTTTTTCCTTCAAGGTAGATAACATCAACACCTTCACTGACTGCAAAGTAGTCTTTGTTTTCAGTTTTCTTAGCGTTTTCTACCAATTTGGTAAACCAAGCATTGCCACCTGTTTCAAGGTTGATACCGTTATAGAAAATGAGGTCTGCCTCAGAAGTTTTCTTAACATCTTCAGGAAGTGGTTCGTATTCGTGTGGGTCTTGCCCAATCGGAACGATACTATGAAGATCAATTTTGTCACCAGCAATATTTTTAGTAATATCAGCGATGATTGAGTTTGTAGCAACAACTTTTAGTTTTTGACCAGAAGCTGCATCTTTTTTTCCACTAGCACATGCTACAAGAGCAATGACGGAAAGAAAGAGAACGAGTAATGTACCTAATTTTTTCATTAGATCCTCCAATTTATTATTGGGGCTTTGCCCCTTATTTTAACAAATGTTTATTTTTTAGTTTCAAATATCGTTGTTTAGGAGAGATAAAGAAACTGATTAAGAAGAAGCTAGCAGCTGTAAGTACGATGCTAGAACCAGCTGCTAAGTTTAAACTATAGCCAATAAAGAGTCCCAAAACTGAAGCTGTAGCTCCAAAGGTTGAGGAAAGGAAAATCATACTTTTCAGGCTATTAGCATACAGATAAGCAGTTGCAGCTGGGGTAATCAGCATGGCTACAATCAGGATAGTTCCAACACTTTGCATGGCTGTCACAGACACGAGAGTCAGGAGTATCATGAGGAGGTAGTGATAGAAATTGACAGGCATTCCCATGGCTTTAGCCAGAAGTTCATCAAAGGAAGTGATCAAGAGTTGCTTGAAGAAAATCCAGATTAACAAGAGAATGACCGCCCCTACGCCCATAGTGATAAACATATCCGTATCTTGGACGGCTAGAATATTACCAAAAAGGATATGGAAAAGGTCAGTTGAACTTTTAGCGACACTAATCAAGATGATACCGAGGGCTAAGAAAGAAGAAAAGGTAATGCCGATGGCGGTATCGCTTTTGATAATCGAGTTCCCCTTGATGTAGGTAATGATGATAGCAGCTAGCAATCCAAAGACAATGGCTCCGATAAAGAAGTCAACTCCCAAGATAAAGGAGAGGGCTACACCTGGTAAGACAGCATGTGAAATAGCATCTCCCATGAGTGACATCCCACGTAGAATGATGAAACATCCTACAGCTCCAGCTACGACCCCGACGACAATAGCTGTTATCAAGGCATTTTGTAGGAAATGGAATTTTTGCAATCCATCGATAAATTCTGCAATCATAGGTCACCTCCATTGAAAAAGAGTCGATTACCGTAAGCTTCTTTGAGATTGGCTTCGGTAAAGGTTTCTTTGGTTGGACCAAAGGCAATCACTTCTCGATTGACAAGTAAGACTTGATCGAAGTAGTGGGGAACCTTGCTGAGGTCGTGGTGGACGATGAGAACCGTCTTCCCAGCTTTTTTCAGATCTCTCAGCGTATTCATGATGATTTCCTCACTGACAGAGTCAATCCCAACAAAGGGTTCATCCAAGAGGATATAGTCGGCTTCCTGTACCAAACATCTGGCAATCAAGACCCGCTGGAATTGACCTCCAGACAGTTGACTGATTTGCCGTTCAGCGTAGTCAGCTAGACCGACGATTTCAAGGGCTTCTTTCACTTTCTTCCAATGTTTAGCCTTTAAACTTCGAAAGAGAGGGATAGAGGGAAAGAGTCCTAACGAGACGCATTCCTTGACCTTGATGGGAAAGTTGTAGTCGATATTGATTTTTTGTTCGACATAGGCAATTCGGTGTAAGGATTTTTTAACTTCCTTGTTATCGAGAAATGCCTGACCTTGATGTGGGATAATTCCCAGCATCCCTTTTAATAATGTTGATTTTCCAGCACCGTTTGGACCAATGATACCTGTAATTGTCGGTCCATGGAGCACTAGTGAAATATCCTTAAGTGCCAACGTTTCTTTGTAGGAGACACTGAGGTTTTCGATACGTATCATAAACTTATATTCCTCCTGTCTCTTAATATACATTAAAAAAAAAATTAAGTCAAGTTAATTTTTGAAAAAATTAAAATAAGTCATTAAAAAATCTTTACACATCACACAAGGGAATCAATATATAGTGGATTGAATTTGGAATAGTCCACCGAGTTTTTTAAAACATTGTTAGAAATTCAAAGTAAATTATAAAAATGCCTTAGAAGCAGCATTGTACTACTCCAGCTCCAACTAACTCTATTTTGCTATATATTTAGTAGGATGTCTAATAAAACGCATAATCTCAAGGTTTATACACCTGATATTATGCGTTTTTATGATTTTAAAGATTCTTTAATTAGATTTACTATCTGTACTTCAAAAAGTGTTTTAATCCATCTATGGATAAGCCCTTAGTTTACTCTTTGATTTTTATTGAGTATGAGCGATTCTTTGATGAATTATTTTGAATCAGTATATCACACTTTAAACATCAATAGTTTTTACTTTTGGTTAATGGACTAAAGTAACTAAATCCCCCTGCAAGAAATCTTATAGTACCTGCTAATATTAGAATACTTATGATAGTTAAGTTATGTGAAACAAGTATCCCTCCAAGGTATGCTCCTAAGGGGATAGAAGCAAATGAGATCATTCTAGTAATACTAACAACACGTCCCAACATTTCTTTTTTGACAACTTTTTGTCGTAACGTAAAATATGTAATGGCATTGATATTGCCAAACATATTACTCAAACCTAAAAATACTCCCATATATATATAGTTTGTGTTAATTGATAGCAACATAGTAGATAGACCAGCTAGCATTGTACTGATGGAGAGGATTTTTCCATATCTAAACTTTTTAATTAATTCAGGGGCAAGAATAGCACCTAATATAGCTCCTACACCAGCTATTGAGAGTATTAATCCATAGTGAAAGGAGGTATAGCCTAGAACATCTGTAATATAGTAAACTAAGTTGGCCTGAAATATATGAATACCAAAGTTTGTTCCAAAAAAAAGAATAGCTCCACTTAGGATGATTTTATCATTTTTTACATAGTGCAAACCAATAGATATTGTTTTAGAAAGACTCTCTTTTTTAGAGATATTTACTAGTGTATTTTCTGGAGTTTTTATGCAGAGAATTAATAGGCTGGCAATTAAAAAGGTAAGAGCATTGACCCATAAAACTTTAGCTGGATTAATAAGTAATAGAACAGAACCACTAATCATAGGACCAATAAGATTTAATGTATTGTCAATAAGTTGGATTCCTGAATTGGCTTTTGATAGCTGATTGTCTGTTACAATCTGTGGTAACAAGCTTTGAAATGCTGGGTGGACTAATGGCTCTGTAGAGGAGAGCAGGAAGGTTAAAATATAAATTAAGAGTAAGAGTATATTATCATTTTTAAAAGATATTATTAGCAAACTTAGAATGACTAATGAGATTAAATGACATATTGAAATGATATATACTTTTTTGAATTTATCTGCTAATATACCTCCTACTAGAGAAAATAAAATCCATGGTAAAAATGAAATACCGTATAGAGTAGCCATATGAAATGGAGATCCTGTTTTCTCAAATACTAGCAAAGGTAGAGCTAATTTTCTTAGCCAATCACCAAAGTTGGATACAAGAAATGTTAGCCACAATATTTTGTAATTTCTATTCAATAATATTACCTCCACGACAGGTTATACAATTGGGATCTATATGCCAATGCTCGGCTATTTTTGTAGTCATTGTATTCATATCTATAGATTTTAATTGGCCTACAGTAGTTAATTCACCGATACCAGTGATATATTTTGTAACTTCTGAACAAATGATACCAGTTGCTACAGATACTAGAGGAGCTATGGCAGTATTGTCACCAACTAAATTTAAACGAGTTCTTTCTTCAAGGATTAGGTGAGAAATAGGGTGTTCTTTTTGGATAGTATTTCTCCAACAATCTATGCATCCAGATATTTTGGGGATAATAGTATATTGCAGGGCTCATTGCGCTTCTAAACCTGCACAAAATAAAGGAATATTCAGCTTTACTATAGCTTCATTTACCCATCTTGCTAGTTTGATTTTAGGTCTATCCGCAACTAGTATTAAGCAGTCGAATCCTCGGAATGATTCAACAACATCTTCAGATGAATTGATTTTCTTTTCCTCAACAGTAAATTTTATTTGAGGATTAAATTCATAGATGCGTTGTTTTGCTATACTTGCTTTACTCTTTCCTATATCATCAAAGTTATATAAAATTTGTCTATTTAAATTAGATATATCAACGACATCAAATTCAACAGCTTTTATTTCTCCTATACCTAAGCCAGCTAAGTCATATATAATGTGAGAGCCTAATCCGCCTAATCCAATAATTCCAATTTTTGAATCAATTAATTTTTTTTGAGAAATATATTTATTTTCACTTAAAGTTGCGTAAGATGAAAAAAAGTTGATGTTTCTGTGATAACGTTCTAATTCATACTTGGATAATATTTTAGAACCAGTAAGATTTAAATCCTCGATAAATCGTTCTTTACTGATTTCATCAATAGCTTCCATTACATCAGATGGTGATAGTTCACTGTAGGTTTCTGAAACTTCTCTTATGATTTTTTCGACGGTATTAATTCCATCCATTTTTTTGAGCATGTATTCAATAGCTCCGCTAGGGTCTTCATATTCTGTAATTTCTCCAACCCCACCTATATAGACCGATCCGTCTTTATATACTACTGGGTAAGCCTTTTTTAGTTTTGGACGAGCTTTTAGTAGATCCATTATATCTCTTTATATCAATTAAAAGAAAAGGTAACTAGAGAAAGTCTAGTTACCAGCCTCGGTGAAGAAAGTATTACTATCCTTCTACTGCGATTCCTGCAATACTTACAGAATGAACACGTTTTTGCTTAAGCATAAAATCTACCTCCTAATATTTAAATTTCAAGTAGCAAAGCTATGAGATAGATAGAATTTTATCATTTTATATATTTTTTGTCAATTCATTTTTCAGACAATTAATTTTTTTGTGAATTTTTAAAAAATTGAAATAATAACTGAAAAATGATAGAAAAGGAAAGTTCATTTTTAATTGCATTCCCTAGTGATTTTTGTTAAGATAAAGACAAATACAAATGAAAGAGAGAACAAGATGACACGTTATCAAGATGATTTTTATGATGCTATCAATGGAGAATGGCAACAGACAGCTGAAATCCCAGCAGATAAGTCTCAAACAGGAGGTTTTGTTGATTTAGATCAGGAAATTGAAGACTTGATGCTGGCGACAACAGACAAGTGGTTAGCAGGTGAAGAGGTGCCTGAGGATGCTATCTTGGCAAACTTTGTCAAATACCACCGCCTAGTTCGTGATTTTGACAAGAGAGAAGCTGACGGTATCACACCTGTCTTACCACTCCTTAAAGAATTCCAAGAGTTGGAGACTTTTGCGGATTTTACAGCTAAACTAGCAGAGTTTGAGCTTGCTGGAAAACCAAACTTCCTTCCTTTTGGTGTATCGCCAGACTTTATGGATGCTAGAATCAATGTTCTATGGGCTAGCGCTCCAAGCACAATCTTGCCAGATACGACCTACTATGCAGAAGAACATCCTCAGCGCGAAGAGCTCTTGACTCTTTGGAAAGAAACCAGTACAAATCTTCTCAAGGCTTATGATTTCTCTGGTGAAGAAATTGAAGACTTGATAGAGAAAAGACTAGAATTGGACCGCCGAATTGCAGCAGTTGTGCTTTCTAATGAAGAAAGTTCAGAATATGCCAAGCTCTACCACCCATATTCATATGAAGATTTCAAGAAATTTGCGCCTGCCCTACCTTTGGATGACTTTTTCCAAGCTGTTCTTGGACAAGTACCAGACAAGGTTATTGTAGACGAAGAACGTTTCTGGCAAGCAGCAGACCAATTCTATAGTGAAGAGGCTTGGCCTCTCCTCAAGGCAACCTTAATTTTAAGTGTTGTGAATCTCTCAACCAGCTATTTAACAGAAGAAATCCGTGTCTTGTCAGGTGCCTATAGCCGTGCGCTTTCAGGAGTTCCACAAGCTAAAGACAAGGTCAAGGCAGCTTATCAACTAGCACAAGGTCCTTTCAAACAAGCCTTGGGTCTTTGGTATGCCCATGAAAAATTCTCTCCAGAAGCTAAGGCAGACGTAGAGAAAAAAGTAGCAACTATGATTGATGTCTATAAGGAACGCTTGGCTAAAAATGACTGGCTGACTCCCGAAACTCGTGACAAGGCCATCGTCAAACTCAATGTTATCAAGCCTTACATCGGTTACCCAGAAGAATTGCCAGAACGCTATAAGGACAAGGTAGTGGATGAAACGGCTAGTCTTTTTGACAATGCTCTAGCTTTTGCGCGTGTGGAAATCAAACACAGTTGGAGCAAGTGGAACCAACCTGTTGACTACAAGGAATGGGGCATGCCTGCTCATATGGTCAATGCCTACTACAATCCACAGAAGAACCTGATTGTCTTTCCAGCAGCTATTTTACAAGCACCTTTCTATGACTTGCATCAGTCATCTTCTGCTAACTACGGGGGTATCGGGGCGGTTATTGCCCATGAAATTTCCCACGCCTTTGATACCAACGGAGCTTCCTTTGATGAAAATGGTAGCCTCAAGGATTGGTGGACAGAGAGCGACTATGCTGCCTTCAAGGAGAAAACACAAAAAGTTATTGACCAATTTGATGGACAGGATTCTTATGGAGCAACCATTAACGGTAAATTGACTGTGTCAGAAAACGTGGCTGACTTGGGAGGAATCGCTGCAGCGCTTGAAGCAGCTAGGAGAGAACCAGACTTCTCAGCAGAAGAATTCTTCTACAACTTCGGTCGCATCTGGCGCATGAAAGGTCGTCCAGAATTTATGAAACTCTTGGCTAGCGTCGATGTGCACGCGCCAGCCAAACTCCGTGTCAATGTACAAGTGCCAAACTTCGATGATTTCTTTACAACCTATGATGTCAAAGAAGGAGACGGTATGTGGCGTTCACCAGAAGAGCGCGTGATTATTTGGTAATACAAAGAGACAAGTAAAACTCCTATAATTACACCTTCCCTATCTATGTACACCCTAAAAAGTTAGATAGAATAATCTAGCTTTTGGGGTGTACATAGATAGGGATTATGAAATTGAAGTCTTTTCTTATTTTAAAATTCATAGTAAAATATCCCTCTGTATCAAGATAACAGGAGGATTTTTATGTCTCAAAAGACTATCAACATAGGCTACGCCCGTGTATCTACTCATAAGCAAGACCTAGGATTGAAAGTGCAAATCGAAGCTCTCAAACATTGCGATAAACTTTTTATAGAAAAGGAATCTGGTGCAAATAACACTCGTCCTGAACTTACAAAAGCCTTAAAACTGGCCTCTGACTTTTCGAAAGATGGCAAGCAGGTTACTTTCACTATCTATAAGTTAGATAGACTGACTCGATCTATGTTTAAGCTACTAGAACTTATTGAACAATTTAATGAATATCATATTCAGCTAGTCAGTTTGCATGAAAAACTAGAAACAGACTCTCTTATTGGCAGGTTACTTTGCGTCATTTTAGGCTTTGTGGCAGAAAATGAGCTGGAAAATCTGAGGTTTCGCACAAAAGAAGGACTTCGAAAAGCTAAGGAAAATGGTGTTAGATTAGGAGCAAAACGGATTTCAAAAGAAAAGGAGGAGCGGATACTTAACAAATATCTACATTCAAATATAAGCATACGTAATATTGCAAAAGCTGAACAAATTTCTACATCAACCCTATATAAAGTGTTAGAACGCAATAAAGTGGCGAACAATCGTCAAAAAAAAACGGAAAATCATTGCTAAAAATAGGGAAAAATGGTAGAATGAAGCTGTAAATTTGTTTCGATTAACGACCGTTTGATGAAACAGTCAAAACAACAATATGAATATTTAAAAAATACGAGTTTAACAGTGTTTTTAACCTGTATTAGACTGGTATTTTTTGTGTATCGTTTAACGGTCGTTACGCGATACACTTAGTTCCCTATCTCTAAAGTAGTTAGCGAGCTTATGGTAACAAAAAATTTAAAAATTATTAAGATATGTAATAGTGTAATAGCTGTATTGTTCAGTTAATGGATAAAGGTTCATTTAAGGCTTCTATCAAGAACATTAAATGTTTAGAGAATGAGTTGGCTCAAAATTTTGCTTTTGTGGTCTTGAAAGGAAGTTGATTTTGTTATTTTATAAGCCTAAAAAGGCAATTATACATTCCCAAGGAGGAAAAATTATGAATAAACTAACTAAACTAGGTATTGTCACTTTCTCTGCTGTAACTCTTAGTGCTGCCGTGCCAACTTTGGTGCGTGCCGAGGAAAACGTTGCGCCGCAGCCAAATGTTGCTGCTAAACCTAATGTTGCTCAACCAACACCTGCACCAAAACCTAATGGTAGCTGGGTTGATTTCAGTATGCTCGACCCAATCGCTAAGCCAAAGCCAGGCAAAGAAGTTTCGAAACCTGCTGAAAAGCCGGTAGAAGAGCCCGCGCCTGTCGAAAAACCTTCGACCGAGGGCAACATTCTCGCAAACGGAACAGATGAGGCTATCGCAGAGGACAAGAAAAATGCTGAGATCGAGAAAAAATACAACGTCGATCCAACCAATCAGCTACCTGAGCCAGGTCTACCAATCATAACGCCTGAACCAGAACAACCTATAACAGATTCTGAAGAGATGAAGAAGATGGTGGCGGAAGATTTGGCATACAAAGCTGGCGCAGTCATGTCTATGACTAAAGAAGAGAACGACAAGATTGTATCTGAAGCAAATCAAAAGCTTTACGCTCTTTCTGGAATAGATGCTGATAAACTTCTAAACACGCCAATTCCCGGAACAAATGGGCAAGGCTTTCCTACTTTAGCAGACTGGACTTATCGAGAATACAAAGTCCAAGCAGATTTCTTGGATGCTGATCGTGTCCAAAAATATGGATACACTACTGAATCCAGGATTGATAGTCCAGAACACGCAACAGTTAGATCATTACGGTTCGATACCGATAAAGATGATGCAGATGGAATACTAACAGCAAAAAAATTCTCCGACTACACTTTTAGCCACGTCGTAAAATCAGCTGCAGATCATCCAGATATCGACCCAGATCCAAAAGTTGTCAGAGTCAGTTATGATGCAGCTTATGCTTTGCGTGGTTCTGGCTACAAAAATGGTAAAGGAGATAATCTTTTTCGCTACTATTTTATTTATACTAAAAATAAACCAGTAGAAGAAAAACCAACACCTAAAGATCCGCAACCAGCGGAAACGGAAAAACCTGCTGAAATTTCGAAACCAGCGGAGACAGTTGAACCAACTGTGCAGCCGAAACCAGCTGAGAACAAGCCGGTTGAAAATAAACCAGCTGAAACACCCGTTCCATCTCCAAAACCAGCAGAAACCCCTCAACCAGAGGTTAAACCTGCAGAACAACCACAACCTGCTAAACCAGTGGAACCAGCCGAAAATACTGGATTGCCAAAGATTCCTTATCGTAACGACCAGCCAAAACGTTGGTTTAATAATGGAACAGGTCGTCCTACTCTAACAACAAACGACCTTGCTGCTCCACTTCCTGCTGAAAATGTAGAAAAAACCTCTTACGGTTGGTGGACAGCTGAACCAGACTTGCTTCATGCAGGCTCTCATATAAAAGTAAATACTTTTAATTCGAATTTCAATAATCCGATGTTCGAAAACGGTAAAGAGATAAAATTTAAAGGTAGCGGATTTGGAGATATGGACAGTAGGTTTAAACCTGCTCTTGTTCGAGTAAAAGTTCCAGAGTTGGAAGGAATGAACTACGAAGCTTATACAATCTTCTATGAAGTTCCTAATAAAAATGGAAATCCAACTTACGGAACAAATCGAACTCTCCAAGGTGGTGGCATCTCTTTAACTATCAAATCAAAAGAGAAGAAAGAAGATATTCAGGTTTATACATTAACTAAGGATAGAAAACTGGAAGAACTCTATTATCCAGGATTCCCAAGTGAAGAAACAAATCGCTATGATGAGAAAACTAAAACTCATTCATACAATCTATTTGGTGAAACCTACGATACTTACGTTTTCTTGTTTAAGAACCCTGCTGAAAAACCAGCTGAGCAAGTAAAACCTGAAGTTAAGCCAAGTGAACAACCTAAGCCAGACAAGCAACCAAGTGTTCCTACTGTTCCAGTTGATCAACCACAACCTGCTAAGCCAGAGAAACCAGCAGAAAAGCCAAGCGAGAAACCTGTAAATCCAGTTACACCAGTTGCTCCAATAACACCGACAACTCCCGTAACGCCTACGCTTAATCCAGCCATCCCAAACAATACTCGTGTTCTTTCGAACAAAGCTGGAAGCGTTCAAGTGCATGGTTCAGAAGCAACACTCAAAAATGTCAGCTATATCAAGGTAGAAGAAACCAAGCCGACTTCACTTGAATCAAAAGACTACAAGGCATTTGACATTCATCTATATGACGCGAATGGTAAAGCTATCCAGCCAAATGGCATGGTTCTAGTAAGTCTTTCTGCCGATAAGCCAGTTGAAAATGTTTACTATGTTGCTCCAGATGGTACTTTACAGGCATTGAAGTTCAAACAAGATACAGATAAGGTGACTTTTGAAACCAATCACTTCAGTATCTATGCTATGACTTTCAAAGTTGCCGCAAGCCGCAATAACGGAGGTAGTACAACTCCTGTTCCAGTTGTAAATAGTAGTAATACTGAACAAAAAGGAAATGACGCAAGTAGTACAAAAACTCAAGCTGAGTCGTTAGCAACTAAGACTGAAACTATTTCGAAACAAGTAGCTAAGACTTTGCCAAATACTGGAGAAAATCACTCAATTCTCGCCACCCTATTTGGAATGTTAACTCTAACTGCTGGATTATTTAGCTTTCGTAAGGAGTCAGAATAACTCCAATTCATAGTTTATCTATCAAATATTTTAGACTGTGAAAAAATCAATTTGAGGAGATGATTTAGAAAATCTTTTCATGATAAAACGCATAATATCAAATTATCTACATCTGATATTATGCGTTTTTTATAATTCTAATACTCTTCGAAAATCTCTTCAAACCACGTCAGCGTCGCCTTGCCGTAGATATGTGTTACTGACTTCGTCAGTTCTATCCACAACCTCAAAACAGTGTTTTGAGCTGACTTCGTCAGTTTTATCTGCAACCTCAAAGCTGTGCTTTGAGCAACCTGCGGCTAGTTTCCTAGTTTGCTCTTTGATTTTCATTGAGTATTAAATTGTGCTATCGATTGTCATCATCTTGCTAGAAAAAGGGATTGAAGGCCTTTTCGTGAGCGATAGTAGTAGCTGGACCATGTCCTGGATAGACATCGTAGTTTGGTAGGGTGAAGAGTTGGGTCTGGATACTATGAAGGAGTTGCTCTGTACTACCAGTCGGAAGATCCGTCCGTCCAATTGTTTCGCGGAACAGAGCATCTCCCGTCAAGACTAGGTGAGCATCAGGAAAGACTAGGGAAACACCACCGATAGAGTGCCCTGGGGTCGGTAGAACCTTAAAACGAAATTCCTCTAGTTGGTATTCTTTGTGAAAGACAAAGGTGTGTTCTGCAGGTTTTGTGACCACATCTGCCATATCATCGTGGCGAGGGAGACCGGAGAGATTATCGACAGGAGTGTAGAGCCAGCTGGCTTCGCTCTCTGCGATATAGACAGGAGGATTGCCAAACGTCTCGCGAACCAAGTCCAGACTCATGATATGGTCATAATGAGCGTGGGTCAATAGAATGGCACAGATCGGTTTGTTGAGGTTCTCGATTGTCTGACGAATGGCTTCCCATTGACTACCAGGATCTACAACGATGAGGTGTTTTTCACCTTCCAGGTAATAGGTGTTTTCATAGGCAACAGGATTCACAGTTTTATGGATTTTCATTTTATCTCCAATCTCAAAGAATGTACTAAATTAAGTATAGCACAGTTAGGGAGAATAGGTAAGGATTTAGAATGAACTTAAAAACCAGCATGACTAGATGAAGACAGGCTGGTTATCAATTTATCACTATTGGAAAGGTGTCAATTGCCCTCCATAGGTTGCATAAACTCCGTCATTAGCTTGTTTGATAGATGTGATGTTTAGAGTGCCACCGTAGTTGGCTTCTCGTTTGTCGCTATATTCACTATAAGTTATCCTATTTGGCAGGTTCTGGTCGTTAGCATAGTATTGAACGACTGTTTTTTATAGCTTTGCTGGCTGAATAGGAACAGGCAACTAGCTCCTAATACTAGGAGAGCAAAGATAGAAATAGCAGTTTTTTTCATAGGTGTTCTCCTTATAAACTAACGGATAAAAGAAAGTATCTTGAGGATTTTTATACTCTTCGAAAAT
>NZ_VMMK01000019.1:0-6021 GCF_013277255.1 Streptococcus sp. 2154 | reverse complement strand
TCTATTTACAACCTCAAAGCGGTGCTTTGAGCAACCTGCGGCTAGTTTCCTAGTTTGCTCCTTGATTTTTATTGAGTATTAATTCCAAAATCCAGTCAAGGTACCGGTGTATGTGACACGAGTTCCACTGTTTATCTTTCGTATCTTCAGGGAAATTGGGGAAGTCAAAAAGTCTTTGGGTTACAATATGGTTTCCGTTCTTCTATCTCTCCTTCTATCACCTAAGTTTAAAATCTAACTTCGTAGTATATTATGGACCAATAATTCAGAATTATCAAGCAATTCTGAATTATTTTTTTCTTATTCTGTTCCAATCTAGTTTTCATATTCTTAAAAAAGTGATAAAATGGTAGGAAGAATTGGAGAGTAGAGATGCCAAAAGAAGTGAATTTAACAGGCGAAGAAGTTGTCGCTTTAACCAAAAAATATTTAACGGAAGAGGATGTCCATTTTGTCCATAAGGCCTTGGTCTATGCGGTGGATTGTCATAGTGGTCAATACCGCAAATCAGGCGAGCCTTATATCATTCACCCTATTCAAGTGGCAGGTATTCTAGCCAAACTCAAGCTGGATGCTGTAACGGTAGCTTGTGGTTTCTTGCATGATGTGGTGGAAGATACAGATGCGACCTTGGACGATTTGGAAAGAGAGTTTGGTCCCGATGTGCGCGTGATTGTTGACGGAGTCACCAAGCTTGGCAAGGTCGAGTACAAGTCTCACGAAGAGCAGTTGGCTGAAAATCATCGCAAGATGCTCATGGCCATGTCTGAGGACATCCGCGTTATCTTGGTCAAACTGTCTGACCGCTTGCACAATATGCGAACCCTGAAACATCTTCGAAAAGACAAGCAGGAGCGCATTTCCAAAGAAACTATGGAAATCTATGCCCCACTTGCTCACCGTTTGGGGATTTCCAGTGTCAAATGGGAATTGGAAGACCTGTCTTTCCGTTATCTCAACCCGACAGAGTTTTACAAGATTACCAATATGATGAAGGAAAAGCGCAGAGAGCGTGAAGCCTTGGTGGATGAGGTAGTCACAAAATTAGAGGAGTATACGATAGATCGTCACTTGAAAGGGAAGATTTATGGTCGTCCCAAGCATATTTACTCAATTTTCCGCAAAATGCAGGACAAGAGAAAACGGTTTGAGGAAATCTATGACCTGATTGCCATTCGTTGTATTTTGGATACCCAAAGTGATGTTTATGCCATGCTTGGTTATGTGCATGAACTTTGGAAACCCATGCCTGGTCGCTTTAAGGACTACATCGCTAACCGCAAGGCAAATGGTTACCAGTCTATCCATACGACTGTCTATGGGCCAAAAGGACCGATTGAATTCCAAATTCGGACCAAGGCCATGCACGAGGTGGCTGAGTACGGGGTTGCGGCTCACTGGGCTTATAAGAAAGGCGTTAAGGGGCAGGTTAACAGTAAGGAGTCTGCTATTGGGATGAACTGGATCAAGGAGATGATGGAGCTTCAAGATCAGGCTGATGATGCCAAGGAATTTGTGGACTCTGTTAAGGAAAACTATCTGGCTGAGGAGATTTACGTCTTTACACCAGATGGAGCTGTCCGTTCTCTTCCAAAAGATTCAGGACCTATTGACTTTGCTTATGAAATCCATACTAAAGTCGGTGAAAAAGCGACTGGTGCCAAGGTCAACGGCCGTATGGTTCCACTGACAACCAAGCTCAAAACAGGGGATCAGGTTGAAATTGTCACCAACCCCAACTCCTTTGGACCTAGCCGCGACTGGCTCAATATGGTCAAGACCAGCAAGGCGCGCAACAAGATTCGTCAGTTTTTTAAAAACCAAGATAAGGAATTATCTGTTAATAAGGGTCGTGAAATGTTGATGACCCAGTTCCAAGAAAATGGCTATGTGGCCAATAAATTTATGGACAAGCGTCATATGGACCAAGTCCTGCAAAAGACCAGCTACAAGACAGAAGACTCCCTCTTTGCGGCCATTGGTTTTGGGGAAATCGGTGCTATTACTGTCTTTAATCGTCTGACTGAAAAGGAACGTCGTGAAGAAGAACGTGCCAAGGCCAAGGCTGAGGCAGAAGAACTTGTCAAAGGTGGCGAGGTCAAGGTTGAAAATAAAGAAACCCTCAAGGTCAAGCATGAAGGTGGTGTGGTCATTGAAGGTGCTTCTGGTCTCCTAGTGCGGATTGCCAAGTGTTGTAACCCCGTGCCTGGTGATGATATTGTCGGCTACATTACCAAGGGTCGTGGTGTGGCTATTCACCGTGTGGACTGTATGAACCTGCGCGCCCAAGAAAACTACGAGCAACGTCTCCTTGATGTGGAGTGGGAAGGTCAGTACTCTAGCTCAAATAAAGAGTATATGGCTCATATTGATATTTATGGCCTCAACCGTACAGGATTGTTGAACGATGTACTGCAAGTTCTCTCAAACACAACCAAGAATATTTCAACAGTCAATGCCCAACCAACCAAGGATATGAAATTTGCCAATATCCATGTGTCCTTTGGCATTACCAACCTCTCGACGCTGACTACGGTTGTGGACAAGATTAAGAGTGTGCCAGAAGTTTACTCTGTCAAACGAACCAACGGTTAATTGTCTGAGTTCTTACTAGAAAGGCTATTATGAAAATCATTATCCAACGTGTTAAAAAAGCCCAAGTCAGTATCGAAGGTCAGGTTCAGGGAAAAATCAATCAGGGGCTCTTATTGCTGGTTGGTGTTGGACCAGAGGACCAAGAGGAAGATTTGGACTATGCTGTGAGAAAACTGGTCAATATGCGGATTTTTTCAGACGCAGAAGGCAAGATGAACCTGTCTGTCAAAGATATTGAAGGAGAAATCCTCTCTATTTCTCAGTTTACCCTCTTTGCGGATACCAAGAAAGGCAATCGTCCAGCCTTTACAGAAGCAGCCAAACCTGATATGGCATCAGACTTCTATGATGTTTTCAACCAAAAACTAGCGCAAGAAGTGCCTGTTCATACAGGTATCTTTGGAGCGGATATGCAGGTTGAGCTGGTCAATGATGGGCCAGTTACCATTATCCTAGATACTAAAAATAGATAAGAAAGATCAAGCCCAGCCGGCTTGGTTTTTCTCATCTATCATAAAATACTCCAAAAGAAATCGGTGCTTGATAGGCTTGGGGAAAGTCTTGTTTCAGGATTTGGCAGGTGCGATAGGAAGGGATGAGATGTCCTAGGATGAGGAGAGTCCCCTGAAGGAAAAGTGGGGTACCACTTAAACATATCAAGGAGAGAATCATCAGGATATCCCATAGAAGGATTTGTAAGGCAAAGCGCCAGAATCTCGGTCTAATCTGGGAATAGAGTTGACTAAAGTGGTCACAAAGCTGGTTAGAAAGATAGGTCAACAGCACAGGGTGAAAGAAAATGAGCCAACCACTGTAAATCAAAATCCAATCCCAAGTAAGCACCTCTTTAAAAGCCAAAATGCCCAGCATGATTCCATCAATGACAAGGAGCTCAATGGTTTTGATGAAGATGATTTTTTTCATGATAAGACCTCCTTTTTTCCTCTGTTAGTGACGTAATAGTTTATATAATTATTATACAATATTTAGTCGGAACATGAAAGCGTTTGCTATTATTTTTGATATAAAAAATAGATAAGAAAACCCTGAAAATCAAACTTTCAGGGTTGGTTGGGATACTTGAGAAATTAGTCGATTTTCTCGACGTAGAGTTGTTTGGCAATGTCCATACCTACTTGTAAATCCTCTTCTTTACTGAGGATAGTGAAGGTATTGCTGAAGCCATCAAACTGCTTGACTTGGAGCGAATCACCGATGTGAAGTGAGTGCTTGTCCAGATAACTGAGAATGTCAAAGCTATCGTGCACCCGAGTCAGGCGGTAGGCGCCAGCTTCCTTGATGTCAGCTAGTGGCAGGTTATTGATTTCAACCAGGAGTTCTCCCTTGGCAGGAATAGTTCCTCCGTGGGGGCAGGTTTTAGGGAAACCTAGCAGTTTATCTAGTCTTTCCACGAACAGGTCAGAGACAGTGTGTTCCAAGACCTCAGCTTCCTCGTGAATCTGGTCACTTGTATAGTCTAAATGATGAACTAGAAAAACTTCAATCAAGCGGTGCTTACGATAGAGCTCAGAGACCAGTTTGAGGCCGAGGTCAGTCAGTAGATAGCCACATTCCTTGTCCTTTAGGATGAGGTTTTCACTCTTCATCCGTTTGATCATTTCAGTTACGGCAGGGGGAGAGACTTGCATGCGGGCAGCAATTTCCTTGTTGGTGATTTTATACAGGTCTATGCCAATTTCATAAATACATTTTAGATAATCTTCTTTATTTGGGGTCATTCGTTTCCTCTTGTCTAATATCTTTATCTAGTATATCAAAAAAAGCTAGATTTCTCTAGCTGTGACTTTTTATGTTATACTTATTGCAAGAGAAAAAACGAGGAGATGGATATGACGAAAATAGCTCTTCTTTCAGATATTCATGGAAATACCACCGCCTTGGAGGCTGTTTTGGCAGATGCTCGGCAGCTAGGAGTGGATGAATACTGGCTTTTGGGAGACATTCTCATGCCAGGGACAGGGCGTAGAAGGATTTTGGACTTGTTGGCTCAACTACCGATTACAGCTAGAGTTTTGGGAAACTGGGAAGACAGTCTTTGGCATGGTGTCCGCAAGGAATTGGATAGTACTCGTCCCAGTCAACGCTATCTCTTGCGCCAGTGCCAATATGTTTTAGAGGAAATTTCCCTAGAAGAAATCGAATTGCTCCACAATCAACCACTCCAGATTCATCGTCAGTTTGGTGATTTGACGGTGGGAATTAGTCACCATTTGCCTGATAAGAACTGGGGGCGAGAGTTGATTCATACTGGAGCGCAAGAGGATTTTGACCGCTTGGTGACCAATCCGCCTTGTGATATTGCTGTTTATGGTCATATTCACCAGCAGTTGCTTCGTTACGGGACTGGTGGGCAATTGATTGTCAATCCAGGTTCGATTGGCCAGCCTTTCTTTCTAGATGCTCAGTTGCGGAAGGACTTGCGAGCCCAGTATATGATTTTGGAGTTTGATGACAAGGGTTTGGTAGATATGGACTTCCGACGGGTAGACTACGATGTGGCAGCTGAATTGCAGCTGGCTAAAGATCTTAAACTTCCCTATTTTGAGGTTTACTATGAAAGTCTGGTCAATGGTATCCACCATACTCATCATCAGGAATTTCTGAGAGAATTGGCCCAGAAAGAGGGCTATGATAGGGAATTAGATGTCTGGTTGAAAAGTGGTAATAATTGACATTACAACTAAAAAGGGTATAATAAAAGAAAAAGAAGAGTAGAGGCAGGGGAGCCTCGTAAAAAGGAGAAGAGGATGCAAATTCCAAGTAGATTTACCATTGCGACTCATATGCTGATAATCATTGCCCTCAAGGGGAAGGAAAGCAAGGTGACCAGTGATTTTTTAGCTGCTAGTGTCGGGGTCAATCCTGTCATTATCAGAAAAACCTTGTCCCAGTTGAAGAAGGCAGAGCTGATTTCAGTCGCGCGTGGAACAGGGGGAACAGAGATTGTCAAGGATCTCAAGGACATTAGTCTATTAGATGTTTATCAAGCGGTTGAGTGTCTTGGTAAGACAGGTCAACTCTTCAGTTTCCATGACAATCCGAATCCAAATTGTCCAGTTGGAGCCCATATTCATGATGTTTTGGATCAAAAATTGGAGAGAATCCAGCTGGCCATGGAGGCAGAGCTTGGTCAGACTAGTTTAGAGCAAGTTGTGGCTGATGCAGAGAGTCAGATGAAGGAGTGAATTCTTCTTTAAAATAAAAAAGCTTATGAGAAGGTTTTTATACTCAATGAAAATCAAAAAGCAAACTAGGAAGCTAGCCGCAGATTGCTCAAAGCACCGCTTTGAGGTTGTAGATAAGACTGACGTGGTTTGAAGAGATTTTGGTTGAGTATCAGTAAAATATAAGATGACTTTCTGTATGGTTTCTTGATGTAGTAGTAAAGATGTTAGAGAGTCATAT
>NZ_VMMK01000018.1:143340-150653 GCF_013277255.1 Streptococcus sp. 2154 | reverse complement strand
TATCTTCAAATAATGGCATCAACAGCTCCATAACAATAGCGAAATTCTCGTATATAGTGACTATGGATATGTGGACCTACTCCTATTGGAGCCCAACAAGATCCCAGTTTACTGATTCTACCGAAACCAGCCTCATCTTGGTACATCAAGCGAACCTTACGAAAACGTCTACTGGTTTTAAAGCGCTTTCTTGTCTTCTTGAATTGAGATTTTATTTTTAGACGCGACAATGGTTTGAGCGTCTGCTTTCCTAAGATGTTCTGGACGTGGCATAATATTTCGCCAACCATGGCGCTTCAACAGTTGATAGAAGGCATCACGTGTGTAGGAACGACCTAACTCCTTTTTATAAGCCTGAAATAAGGCATCAATTGTAACAAATTCTCCTGCCTCTGTAGCCTTCAAATGGCGGGCAAGAAAGGCTTTCTCTTCCTCAACTGTCATATATGCATGGTTACGACCACCACGTGTTTCTTGAAGGAGAGAGTCGAGTCCGAACTCCTCATATTTTTTTACATTTCGCCAAATCATTGTTTGATTACAGCCTAAAAGCTCTATAATCTCTTTATAAGATTTACCCATCAGACGAAATAGAACGATTTGAAGGCGTTTATGATATTTAGCTGTACTAGAGTCTTTTAAAAGTGTTTTGATAGCTTGGATTTCTTCTTTAGTTGATTTCATATTACTATTGTATAATGCTTTTTGATTTTAGTTTAGTATTAATCGATTGTTCTACTTTTTGCCTCCAAAACCTTGGAAAAGGCTTTCTTTTGTAATATAATTCACATATAAATACAAGAGAGCTCGTCACACTCGACTCTGTTGACATAAAATCAATCCAGTCCCGTTGTCCCTGTTCTCGGTCAATATAAAGGAGGATAGCTATGAAAGCTGTTGTTGTAAATCCAGAAAGCACTGGTGTTGCTGTTGAAGAAAAAGTACTCCGTCCACTTGAAACTGGGGAAGCACTTGTAGAAATTGAATACTGTGGTGTTTGCCACACTGACCTCCACGTTGCCCATGGTGACTTTGGTCAAGTACCAGGACGTGTTCTTGGCCACGAAGGTGTTGGTATCGTTAAAGAAATTGCCCCAGATGTGAAAAGCCTTAAAGTCGGTGACCGCGTCAGCGTTGCTTGGTTCTTTGAAGGATGTGGCACTTGCGAATACTGTACAACTGGTCGCGAAACCCTTTGCCGTACAGTGAAAAATGCTGGCTACTCAGTAGACGGTGGTATGGCTGAACAATATATCGTAACTGCTGACTATGCTGTCAAAGTTCCTGACGGACTTGATCCAGCCCAAGCTTCTTCTATCACATGTGCTGGAGTAACAACCTATAAAGCTATCAAAGAAGCAAAAGTTGAACCAGGCCAATGGGTTGTTCTTTACGGTGCTGGTGGACTTGGTAACCTCGCTGTTCAATACGCTAAAAAAGTATTCAATGCTCATGTTATCGCAGTCGATATCAACAATGACAAACTTGCCCTTGCAAAAGAAGTAGGCGCTGACATTGTGATTAACGGCCTCGAAGTTGAAGATGTAGCTGGACTCATCAAGGAAAAAACTGATGGTGGAGCTCATTCAGCTGTCGTAACTGCTGTATCTAAAGTTGCCTTCAACCAGGCTGTTGACTCAGTTCGTGCTGGTGGTCACGTCGTCGCTGTCGGCCTTCCTTCTGAAATGATGGAACTAAGTATCGTAAAAACCGTTCTAGATGGAATTCAAGTCATCGGTTCTCTCGTTGGAACTCGTAAAGACTTGGAAGAAGCCTTCCAATTCGGTGCAGAAGGTTTGGTAGTTCCAGTTGTTCAAAAACGTCCAGTAGAAGATGCTGTTGCCATTTTCGACGAAATGGAAAAAGGTCAAATCCAAGGACGTATGGTACTCGACTTCACCCACTAATCTAATAGAAACCTATTTTAAAAGTTGGAAGCTTCTTTCAACTTTTTTATATTAAATTTTTAAATGTGGATTCAATATTACTCCTCAAAAAACTCAATATATCAACATCCAAAAGTAAAAGTTTTTTTAATTTTTTATGATAAATAGTTGCTTTTTACATGAAAACGGTTTATACTTAAACAGTCTTAAAGTTTTCTTAAATGAAAACTAAAACAAAAAAGGAGGAATGACAATAATGAGTATCGGAATCATTATTGCGAGCCACGGCGAATTTGCTGCGGGTATTCATCAGTCAGGATCTATGATCTTTGGTGAACAAGAAAAGGTTCAAGTTGTAACCTTTATGCCAAATGAAGGCCCTGATGATCTATACGCTAAGTTTAATAACGCTGTTGCTGCATTTGACGCAGAAGATGAGGTTCTAGTTTTGGCTGACCTTTGGAGTGGATCTCCATTTAACCAAGCTAGTCGCGTGATGGGAGAAAATCCCGAACGTAAGTTTGCCATCATCACAGGACTTAACTTACCGATGTTGATTCAAGCCTACACAGAGCGCCTCATGGACGCTGCTGCAGGTGTAGAAAAAGTCGCTGCTAATATCATTAAAGAAGCCAAAGATGGCATCAAAGCTCTTCCAGAAGAGCTAAATCCAGTTGAGGAAGTAGCAAGCGCTGCAGCTGCTCCAGTTGCCCAAGCTGCTATCCCAGAAGGAACGGTCATTGGAGACGGTAAATTGAAAATCAATCTTGCCCGTCTTGACACACGTCTACTTCACGGTCAGGTTGCAACTGCTTGGACTCCAGATTCAAAAGCAAATCGTATCATCGTTGCTTCAGATAACGTGGCTAAAGACGACCTTCGTAAAGAATTGATTAAACAAGCAGCTCCAGGTAATGTCAAGGCTAACGTGGTTCCAATTCAAAAACTGATTGAGGTTTCAAAAGACCCACGTTTTGGAGAAACACATGCCCTTATCTTGTTTGAAACACCTCAAGATGCTCTTCGTGCCATCGAAGGCGGCGTGCCAATCAAAACTCTTAACGTTGGTTCTATGGCTCACTCAACAGGTAAAACATTGGTCAATACTGTTTTGTCGATGGACAAAGAAGACGTTGCTACATTTGAAAAAATGCGTGACCTCGGTGTTGAATTTGACGTACGTAAAGTACCAAATGATTCTAAAAAAGATTTGTTTGACTTGATTAACAAAGCCAATGTCAAATAAGCCATTATTTATGAAAGGATTTTAAACATGTCTATTATTTCTATGGTTTTAGTAGTCGTTGTAGCCTTCCTTGCAGGTCTTGAAGGTGTCCTCGACCAATTCCAATTTCACCAACCACTTGTAGCCTGTACCCTTATTGGGCTTGTAACAGGTCACTTGGAAGCAGGGATTATCCTCGGTGGATCGCTTCAAATGATTGCCCTTGGTTGGTCAAATATCGGTGCTGCTATCGCTCCTGATGCTGCACTTGCTTCTGTCGCTGCTGCCATTATCATGGTTCTTGGTGGTGACTTTACTAAGACAGGTATCGGTGTTGCCCAAGCGGTTGCTATCCCTCTTGCCGTTGCTGGTCTATTCTTAACTATGATTGTTCGTACAATCTCAGTTGGTTTGGTTCATACTGCAGATGCTGCCGCTAAAAAAGGTGACTTCGGCGCTGTGGAGCGTGCGCATTTTATTGCGCTACTTTTCCAAGGACTTCGTATTGCGCTTCCTGCAGCTCTTCTCCTTATGGTACCAACTGAAACTGTACAAAGTATCCTTAGTGCTATGCCAGACTGGCTCAAAGATGGTATGGCTATCGGTGGTGGTATGGTCGTTGCCGTTGGTTACGCCATGGTTATCAACATGATGGCAACTCGTGAAGTATGGCCATTCTTCGCTCTTGGTTTCGTTCTCGCTGCTGTGTCAGATATTACTCTAATCGGATTCGGTGCTATCGGTGTTGCTATCGCTCTTATCTACCTTCACCTTTCTAAAACTGGTGGAAATGGTGGCGGAGGAGCCGCAACTTCTAACGACCCAATCGGCGATATCCTAGAAGACTACTAAGATAAGAAAGGACTGAAAACATCATGACTGAAAAACTTCAATTAACTAAATCAGATCGTAAAAAAGTTTGGTGGCGTTCAACCTTCTTACAAGGGTCTTGGAACTTTGAACGGATGCAAAACTTGGGCTGGGCTTATACACTCATTCCAGCTATCAAAAAACTCTATACTAAAAAAGAAGATCAAATCGCTGCTCTTGAGCGTCACCTTGAGTTCTTCAACACTCATCCATACGTAGCTGCTCCAGTCATGGGGGTTACTCTTGCGCTTGAAGAAGAACGTGCTAACGGTGTGGAAATCGATGACGCTGCTATCCAAGGGGTTAAAATCGGTATGATGGGACCTCTTGCTGGTATCGGTGACCCAGTATTCTGGTTTACAGTACGCCCAATCCTTGGATCTCTCGGTGCTTCACTTGCCCTTACTGGCAATATCTTGGGGCCACTCCTCTTCTTTGTTGCATGGAACTTGATTCGTATGTCATTCTTGTGGTATGTTCAAGAGATTGGATACAAGGCTGGATCAGAAATCACTAAAGATATGTCTGGTGGTATCCTTCAAGATATCACTAAAGGAGCTTCTATCCTTGGGATGTTCATTCTTGCTGTCCTTGTTCAACGCTGGGTAAATATTAAATTTGCTTTCGATGTTTCCAAAGTTCAACTAGATGAAAAGGCTTATATCCATTGGGATAAATTGCCAGAAGGATCTAAAGGTATCCAAGAAGCATTCGCACAAGTAGGACAAGGATTGTCTCAAACACCTGAAAAAGTTACTACTTTCCAACAAAACTTGGATATGTTGATTCCTGGACTATCAGGACTACTCCTTACTTTACTTTGCATGTACTTGCTTAAGAAAAAAGTATCTCCAATCACTATTATCCTTGCCCTTTTCGCAGTGGGTATTGTGGCACATGTTCTTCACATCATGTAATCAAGCAACTTAAAAGGAACCAGGTTCTAAAATCTGATTCCTTTTTTCTATGCTTTTATACTCAATGAAAATCAAAGAGCAAACTAGGAAGCGAGCCGCAGGCTGTACTTGAGTACGGCAAGGCGAAGCTGACGTGGTTTGAATTTGATTTTCGAAGAGTATTATTCTGCCAAGGCTCCCATTGGATCCCAAGGTGCAAGTACGATTGGTTCTGCTCCATAGGCAGCTTGTTCTTCTGCTGTCAGCAATTCCTTACGAACAACGATTTGGTATGTGTATTCGTCCATCCAAGCATCTGAGGCAACAAAGTAACCATCTGTACCGACCTTGTCTCCCCAAGAGTTTTCAACCTTCCACTTGGTTGACTTGCCATTTTCATCCAAGTCAACACCTGTCAAGACCATGGCGTGAGTCATCAAGCTTTCGCTGTAATCCAAACGTCCAGCCTTGTCTTGAGTAAGTTTAATGTCCATGCTTGATTCAAAGTCATAAACATCTGTCGCAAGGATTCCAGCTTTGCGGTTGCTGAGCTGGCCAACATCAGAACCAAACCAAACAGTCTCACCTGCTTGCATTTGGGCAATCGCCAATTCTTTCAAGCGCTCCATTGGAACGTTGATGTAACGAACCGCACGGCTACCAACGACATTTCCCAACATCTCAACTGTGTAAGATTTACCGTATGGTTTATCAGCAGTTGGAGCATTGATAACAGAAACGTAGTCTTCTAAAGGAAGATTGACATATTTCTTGTAAAATTCCTGTGGAGTAATACCTTTTTCGCTTTGGTAGTTATTATCCTTATCACGATAAGCAAAGTCAAATTTACGTGGTGGTAGTCCTAGTGACATGGCAAGGAAGTTAAAGATCTCTTGCAAGAGGTCTTCTTTCTTAGCTTGAACAGTCGCTTGGTCTGCGCCAGAAGCTAGTAAGTCACGCAAGATTTGAGCATCTTGGCGCAGCAATTTGTTAAGGATTGCATTTAGCTCACGGCTGCTACTAGATGAAACAGACTCAGGATAAACTGACTTAGGCACGACACCGTATTTTTCAAAGAGGGAAACGACCATATCCCATTGACCACCATCTTGTTGTGGTATTTGGAGTAAGAAGCTAACCTTACGGCTCGTCAATTCTTGGTCTGCAGTCGCAATGACTTGCTCCAAGAACCAGTTTGATTTCTCATACTTGTCCCAGAAGAAAGTATGGGCTTGTGACAACTCAAAGTTCTCCAATTTGTATTGCGAGATGAGTTTGTGGCGAAAAGTGTTGAGAGCCGCAAACATCCAGCAACGACCAGACGCTTTCTGGTTAGTGACCTTGTCCTTGGTTAAATCCAATGAGAAAACAGGTGTGTTGTCTACATGGCTTTGGCGACGTTCCAGAGCTGCAAAAATTCCGTTGTGGCTAGCAGCATTTTCAATCGCTTGGTATTTTACATTTGCTTCATAGTTGGCAAATAGTTTATCAGTAAATGATTCTTGAATCGCGTTCATAGATTCCTCCTTTTATTCTACAGTCTATTATAACTCTTTTCACAAAGGAAGCAACTAAAAAACATAAAAGGCAAGGACATTCTTCCTCACCTTTTTCAAATATAAATCAAATTAAGCAATACTAGCAAGGAGAATTTCTAATTCTTCCTTGGTCAAGCGACGCCATTCCCCTCGTTCCAGGTTCTCATCTAATACTAAAGTTCCCATAGTCAATCGTTGCAAGTCCACCACTTCCTTGCCACAGTAGCCCACCATACGCTTGACCTGATGAAACTTTCCTTCTGCAATAGTCACACGGATTTGGCTCTGATTCTTTTCTGCATCTGTGGAAAGAATCTCCAGTCTAGCGGGTTGACAAGTAAAGTCTTTGAGAGGAATACCCTTGGCAAATATCTCCACATCTTCTTGTGTCATAATTCCCTTGACCTGAGCCAGATAGGTCTTATCCACATGACGCTTGGGTGAAAGAAGAGCATGGGCAAGCTGACCGTCATTGGTCAGGAGCAGGAGTCCATGCGTATCGATATCCAAGCGCCCTACTGGGAAAACTTCCTTACTCCGCGCTAAGTCATCCAACAAGTCCAGAACGGTTCTGTGCTTGGGATCCTCAGTCGCTGAGATAACTCCTTTGGGCTTGTTCATCATGTAGTAGACAAAATCTTCATACTCCAACACTTGCCCATCAAAGCGAATCTCATCTATTTTTTCATCAATCTGCAATTTAGCTGATTTTTCTTTTTTACCATTTACAGTCACGCGCCCAGCCTTGAGCAAGTTTTTGACCTCAGTCCGACTTCCCACCGCACAGGCAACTAAAAATTTATCTAATCTCATAGAACTATTATATCATATCAAAAGGAGGCTAGTACAATGACCAACCTCCTTTTCGTTTCATACTCTTCAAAAATCTCTTCAAACC
>NZ_VMMK01000018.1:88614-143248 GCF_013277255.1 Streptococcus sp. 2154 | reverse complement strand
CGTCAGTTCTATCTACAACCGCAAAGCAGTGCTTTGAGCAACCTGCGGCTAGTTTCCTAGTTTGCTCTTTGATTTTCATTGAGTATCAGATTTAAGAAATTAACTTCCTCGTCTCCAGAAAATTGCTAAGACAATCATGGAACCTAAAACAGCTGGGATAATAGCTGTTCCTGATAAAACTGGCCCCCAAGTTCCAAAGAGCAAGTGACCTAGAAAGGCTCCGATCCAACCGAGAAACATTTTTCCAAAACATCCCATTCGCTCTCCACGATTGGTCAGAGTACCTGCTAAAAATCCCACTAGGAGACCAACGAACATACTTCCTAACATATTATCTCCTTAATTTGCCCAATTCCCATTACGGAAAAGAGGTACTCGCGTTCCATCCTCACGAATACCATCGATATCCATTTGGTTAGAACCAATCATAAAGTCTACGTGAACATCTGAACGGTTAAGCCCTGCAGCTTCAAGCTCCTCTTCGCTCATCTCCGCTCCATCAACAACGCTAGTCGCATAGGCTGCACCGATAGCCAAGTGGTTTGACGCATTTTCATCGAAAAGGGTGTTAAAGAAGGTAATGCCTGACTGAGAAATTGGACTTGGATCTGGTACCAAGGCACATTCACCCAAGGCACGCGCACCCGCATTTTCAAAGACAAGGTCTTTCATAACCTGATCACCCTTCTCAGCAGTGATATCTACGATTTGTCCATCCTTAAAGGTCACCTTAATGCCTTCAATGATATTTCCGTTGTAGCTAAGCGGTTTTGTAGAAGTGACATAACCATCTGCACGACGGAAGTCAGGCGCTGTGAAGACCTCTTCTGTCGGCATATTTGGCAAGAATTCTTCGCCCTGTGCATTAACAGCACCAGCTGATTCCCAAACGTGGTTCTTCGGCAAGCCAAGGGTCAAATCTGTCCCTGGCGCTGTGTAGTGAAGGGCTGAAAATTGCTCTTTATTGAGCATATCGGCCTTGCTCTTTAAGACAGCTTCATGTTCCTCCCAAGCCTTAACGGGATCTGCTTCGTAAACACGGCAAGTTTTGAAGATTTGGTCCCAAAGGAGATCGACTGCTTCTTCGTCGCTCGCAGCATTTGGAAAGACTTTCTTGGCCCACTCAAGTCCAGCAGCGGCTGCTACAGTCCAGCTAACCTTGTTAGATTGAGTTGCGATTCGCATTGGCTTCATGGCAAGTCCCATAGCTTTAGCAGAAGCTGAAAGCTTGTCAGCGTCCACTCCGTTCAAGGCACCTGGATCAGATGAACGAACTCCAAGACGGCTAGCCTTGTTCTCCAAGAGATAGTTCATCTCAGCAATCTTGTATTCTGGCACATTGTCCAAACGCTCCATCGGGGCATGGAGGAATTTCTCACGGTTAATCACATCATCTGTCCACTGAACGATGACCTCATGCGCACCCAAGGCATAAGCTTCTTTCACGATTAGATGTGCCAATTCACGTTGCTCCACATCAATAGAGAGAGCCAAAGTGTGACCAGGTTGCACGTTAATTCCGTTCGCAACCAACAATTTCGCATATTTTTCTAGATTTTCTTTAAAATTTGGTAAAACCATGTAATTTTCTCTTTTCTATTTTTATTTTTCTTTCACAGCAGAGAATAATCCTGCTAAAGCAATGACACCTGACAAAAGTGCTGTTGATAGAAGAATTGTCTGATCAGCAAGGTCTAATTGATACTCAAAGACTTTTTCAGCTGGTTTGTCTTCCGCAAAAATTCTTAGTTTCATGAAATGTCCTTTCTTATTCTTCATGCTCTCCTAGGTAGAGGCGTCGTGCCTCTGGACTATTTGTGAGGATATCTATATAGGTTTCATAGTCATCAGGCAGAGGCTTTCCTAAAGAGATATCTTGTTCTGGATTTATATTTTTCCCATAAAGAAAGCAAAGATAGAGACGTTCGTTGAGTGTTGGAAATACTTCAATAGACATAAGTTCAGCCTGACCTACCCGATCCCAATCCTGTTCTTTGATATCTGATATGATATAGGTTTGGAAGAGTCCCATAAGTGGATTATCTTCTGGTAGTCCACTGTCTTTATCCGCCAGGACCAAAGAACAACGTCTACCAAAACCAGCAAGTTGGCGCTCCCTTCCCTTTACCGAAACAGTAATAGGATGCCCTCCAATATGGCTATAAATCCATTCTTTAGGCAGTTCATAATTTAACAGGGGGGTAACTTCTTTGACAATCGCTACAGGACTATAGCGTAGAAACTGGCGAGTAACAGCCTTACAAAAGAGGATATCTTCATCTTTCAAGGTCACTCCCTTCCAGTTATTTTCCTCATTAAAATGGTTGAAAAATACCAGATAGGGATCACGCACCATTTGTGCTAATACATAAACGCCATTTCGCAAACGTATGGAAATAACTTTCCCTGGTTTCCAGGGTGTTGCTCTTTTTTTCTTTTCCATCATGATACAACCTCAAACCTACACAAGACATTTCAAACTATTAAAACAAATCATCAAACAAGCTGAGCTGGTTATCCTCTGGCATATTTCCAAGAATCCCCATCTCATCCATCTTTTCAACCAAGGTTGATGAGAGTCCACCACGCTTGCGTAGTTCTGTTTTAGAGAGGAATTCTCCCTCTTCACGCGCTCGCACCAACTGCTTAGCAACGTTCTCTCCCAGACCATCCATTGCTACAAATGGCGGGATGAGGGTGTCTCCATCGATGAGGAATTCAGTCGCATCACTGCGGTAGAGATCGAGTTTGCCAAACTTAAAGCCACGCTCCCACATCTCATTGACAATCTCAAGAGTTGTATAAAGATCAATTTCTACATTAGAGGCTTCATTGTTCTTCCGTTTTTCAGAGATTTCTTCCATTCTGCGCTTGATAGCCTCCAAGCCCGCCCCCATGGTCTTGATATCAAAAGCCTTAGCACGGATTGAGAAATAAGCACAGTAGTAATAAATGGGATGATGAACCTTGAAGTAAGCTACGCGCAAGGCCATCATAACGTAGGCTGCCGCATGGGCTTTAGGGAACATGTACTTAATTTTCCCACAGGATTCGATATACCACTCTGGTACCTTATTAGCCTTCATGGCTTCGATGTAGCCATTGCGTTCCTCTTCGGAAATCTTGAGCCACAATCCCTTACGTACCCGTTCCATGATGGTAAAGGCCATCTTAGGTTCCAGACCAGCATGCATGAGGTAAACCATGATGTCGTCCCGACAACCAATAACAGTCGATAGGTCTGCTATTCCTTGCTTAATCAAATCTTGGGCATTTCCCAACCAGACATCTGTACCATGGGATAGACCTGAGAGCTGAAGCAACTCCGCAAAAGTCGTCGGATGGGTTTCATCTACCATGCCTCGGACAAAGTTGGTTCCAAACTCTGGAATCCCCAGCATACCCGTAGGCGTTCCGATTTGCTCAGGTGTTACTCCTAGCACATCAGTCCCAGAAAAGAGTGCCATCACGCCTTCGTCATCCATAGGAATTTCATTAGGGTCAATCCCAGACAAATCCTGAAGTTTCCGAATCATGGTCGGATCATCATGTCCTAGAACATCTAGCTTGAGGACATTCTCATCGATATCGTGGAAGTTAAAGTGAGTGGTCTGCCATTCAGCCGTCACATCATCTGCTGGATACTGGACAGGCGTAAAATCATAGACATCCATGTAGTTAGGAATAACAACGATTCCCCCCGGGTGTTGTCCTGTTGTCCGCTTGACACCAGCGGCACCTTGAGCGAGGCGTTCTACCTCTGCGTCACGATAAAACTTGCCATAATCTCGCTCATAGCCCTTTACAAAGCCATAGGCAGTCTTGGCAGCCACCGTACCAACCGTTCCTGCACGGAAGGCATATTCCTCACCAAAGATATCACGCACATCCAAGTGGGCGCTAGGCTGGTCTTCTCCCGAAAAGTTCAAGTCAATATCAGGAACCTTATCCCCATCAAAACCAAGGAAGGTCTCGAAAGGAATATCTTGCCCATTTTTGCTGAGTTTGTGACCACAGTTTGGACAGTCCTTATTGGGCATATCAAAACCTGAACCGTAAGATCCATCGGTGATAAACTCACTATACTGACACTGACCACAGACATAGTGAGGAGAGAGAGGATTAACCTCCGTAATCCCAATCATAGTCGCAACGAAACTGGAACCAACAGATCCACGGGAACCAACCAAGTAACCCCGTTCATTGGAACGTTGCACCAGCATCTGCGAGGCTAGATAAATCACGGCAAATCCATTCCCCAAAATAGAGGTTAGTTCTTTTTCAATCCGCAAATCAACAATATCTGGCAACGGATTTCCATAAATCTCAAAGGCCTTCTTATAGGTTAATTCGGCAACTGTTTCTTCAGCCTTGTTGATGAAAGGCGTGTACAAGTCACCCTTAACGACCTCAACAGGTTCAAAGATTTCTGCTAAGGCATTGGGATTTTCAATAACCAGTTTACGAGCCAGTTCCTCTCCCAAGAAGGCAAATTCATCCAACATCTCATTAGTCGTTCGAAAATGAGCCTTGGGAAGAGGAGCGGGTTGGGCATGTTCACCATGACCAATGGTTCGGTTAATCATAGCCCCCTGTCCCAAACTACGGACGATAATTTCACGATAAATCTCTTCTTCCGGTTCGATATAGTGGACATTTCCCGTAGCCAGAACAGGCTTGCCAAGGCGGTCTCCAACCTCTATCAAACTCTTGATAATGGTCTGGAGTTCCTCCATATCCTTGACCTGCTCCTTGGCAATCAAGGGAGCATAAATAGCAGGTGGCATAACCTCGATAAAGTCATAATACTTAGCCACCTCAACCGCCGCATCCACACCTTGGGAAACGACTGCATCAAAAACTTCGCCTTCTGCACAAGCTGATCCTAAAATCAAGCCCTCCCGATGGGCATCTAGAACCGTTCTCGGAATCCGTGGTACCCCTTCAAAGTACTTGGTATTAGACAAGGAAACCAGCTTAAAGATATTTTTTAGCCCTACTTGATTCTTGACATAAATGGTCGCATGTTTAATCCGAGCTTTTTTATAAGAATCTGGACTAATCAAATCAATGTTTAGTCTATCCAAGTCGGTCACACCATGTTTTTCTGCCACCTCTTTGATAAAGATGAAAAGCAGACGACCAGTAGCTTCCGCATCGTAGTTGGCCATGTGGTGATGTTCCAAAGCCACACCAAAACGCTTAGTCAAAGGCCCCAAACCATGACGTTTGTACTCAGGATAGAGGTTTCGAGCAAACTCCAGCGTATCAATCACTGGCTGACTAATCTTTGGCAGACCATGACGCTCATAATTGGCATTCATAAAGCCAACGTCAAAGGTCGCATTGTGGGCGACTAGGACCGTATCCTTGCAAAATTCTTGAAATTCCTGTAACACTTGTTCCAGTGGTTTAGCATTTTTGACATGGTCATCTGTAATTCCAGTCAACTCAGTAGTAAACGCTGACAAGGGATGTCCAGGATTAATAAATTCATCAAATTCAGCAATGACATTCCCCTTGTACATCTTAGAGGCCGCAACCTGAATCAAATCATTATAGATAGCTGAAAGTCCCGTCGTTTCCACGTCAAAGACCACATAGGTCGCTTCTGACAAGTCCATCTCCACTTCGTTATAGACGATAGGGACACGGTCCTCCACGATATTGGCTTCCATCCCATAGATCAGCTGGATTCCCGCTTTCTTAGCCGCCTTATAGCCATGTGGGAAGGACTGGACATTTCCATGATCCGTGATGGCAACCGCCTTGTGTCCCCACTTAGCAGCTGTTGCAACGATTTCTTCTACCTCTGGCAAAGCATCCATAGTCGACATGTTAGTATGAGCATGAAACTCAACCCGACGCTCACCTTCTGGCATCAAATCCTTCCGCTCATAGTGAACAACTTCCTGCACATCCTGTACGTTCATCGTCAAATCTCGTGTGAAGTTATTCATCTCCACATTCCCACGCACTCGGAGCCAAGAATTCTTCTTGATGAGATCAAACTTTTGAGCTTCTTCCTCATTTTTAACCCACTTTTGCATAGAAAAACTTGAAGTGTAGTCCGTCATTTTAAAGTTGATCAAAACACGCCCTGTTCTGGTCACTTTTTGCTCCACATCAAAAACAACCCCTTCAAATACCAAACGATTTTCCTCCGTCGTCACTTCGATCATAGGAGTAATCTCCGCCTTATCCAGCTTGGGTTTAGCTGCAGCTTTTTTGGCTTGAAAATCAAAGGCTGGTTTCTCTTCAGCTGGAGGTGGTGCCATCTGTTCCAGTTGTTCCATAGCACGAAGCGCTTCCTCATTGGCAGCTTGAACAATCTGCTCATTTTCAGCATGAAAGGCTTCCTCTTGCTCTTGGGTCAGCACATCATTTTTCTCTACTTGACAATTAAAAGTTGGAAAGCCAAATTGTTCAAGTTGTTTCGCTAAATTAGGAAGATGATTCTTCTTAAAATGTTCCTTATCAATCGCCTCTGAACCCTCAATAAAGAGTTGATTGCCCTCAGCACGAACTTGCAAATTCTGATAAAGAGATTTAAAACCTTGACTAGCACATGGCCCTTCAGAAAAAGCTTCTCTATAATAGGCCTGCAAGAGCTGATTTGAAAATTCTTGAGACAGAGCCTTGATCTCAAAAACAGCTTTATTGCCTGTCTTAGAAAATTTTTCGCTTAAACCTTTCTTTAATTCTAAAAAGATTTCAATCGGTAAAATATTAGAAAATATGAAATGAAACTCCCATACCTTACTAATTTTATGAACTACAACTCGCTCAATATCAGCCTGTGATAAAGCAGGAGCCTGTCTCATTTCAGCAGGCATCCCCAATTGATTCATCAAAATTTCAAAACTGTTTGACATTCATTTTCCTCACATTATTCTCCTACTATTTTACCATATTTAGAGGTATTTTCTAAAGACAAAAGGAAGCCACTAAGTGACTTCCTTTTAGAGCGAGGACTGATTAGTCTTCACCTTTGTTTTTCTTAATGATTTCTTCTTGTACTGACTTAGGTACATCTTCGTAGTGGTCAAATACCATCATGAATGTACCACGTCCTTGAGATGCAGAACGAAGAACTGTTGCGTAACCGAACATTTCAGCAAGTGGAACGTAAGCACGAACGATTTGGCTGTTACCGTGTGCTTCCATACCATCTACACGTCCACGACGAGCAGTTACGTGACCCATAACATCACCAAGGTTTTCTTCTGGAACAGTGATTGTTACAAGCATCATTGGTTCAAGGATAGCTGGTTGTGCTGATTTAGCAGCTTCTTTCAGAGCAAGTGAAGCCGCGATCTTGAAGGCAGTTTCAGATGAGTCGACATCGTGGTATGAACCATCGTAAAGTTTAGCTTTAACGTCAACCATTGGGTAACCTGCAAGAACACCGTTAGCCATAGATTCTACCAAACCTTTTTCAACCGCTGGGATAAATTCACGAGGAACCACACCACCGACGATTGCGTTTTCGAATTCGAATCCTTTACCTTCTTCGTTTGGAGTAAATTCAATCCATACATCACCAAATTGACCTTTACCACCAGACTGACGTTTGAAGAATCCACGAGCTTGAGTAGAAGCGCGGAATGTTTCACGGTAAGATACTTGAGGAGCACCTACGTTTGCTTCAACTTTGAACTCACGACGCATACGATCAACAAGGACATCAAGGTGAAGCTCACCCATACCAGAGATAACTGTTTCACCAGTTTCAACGTTTGTTTCAACGCGGAATGTTGGATCTTCTTCAGCCAATTTTTGAAGGGCGATACCCATCTTGTCTTGGTCAGCTTTAGATTTTGGCTCAACCATCAATTGGATAACTGGTTCTGGAACGTTGATTGACTCAAGGATGATTTTAGCTTTTTCATCTGTCAATGAGTCACCAGTTGTAGTATCTTTCAAACCAACGGCAGCAGCGATATCACCTGAGTAAACAGTGTCGATTTCTTGACGGCTGTTGGCGTGCATTTGAAGGATACGTCCGATACGTTCACGTTTACCTTTGGAAGTGTTCAATACGTATGAACCTGATTGAAGAACACCTGAGTAAACACGGAAGAATGTCAAACGACCTACGAATGGGTCAGTCATGATCTTGAAGGCAAGAGCTGCAAATGGCTCTTCATCAGATGCTGGACGAGTTTCTTCAGCGTCTGTATCTGGGTTAATACCTTTGATTGCTGGGATGTCAAGTGGGCTTGGAAGGTAGTCGATAACCGCATCAAGCATCAATTGAACACCTTTGTTTTTGAAGGCTGAACCACACAATACTGGGAAGAATTCAACGTTGATAGTCGCTTTACGGATACCAGCTTTCAATTCTTCGTTAGTGATTTCTTCACCTTCGAGGTATTTCATCATCAATTCTTCGTCAGTTTCAGCAACTGCTTCAATCAATTTTTCACGGTATTCTTGAGCTTGGTCAAGGTATTCAGCTGGGATGTCTTCTTCAAGGATATCTGTACCAAGGTCGTTAGTATAGATTTCAGCTTTCATCTTGATTAAGTCGATGATACCACGGAAGTCATCTTCAGAACCGATTGGCAATTGGATTGGGTGGGCATTTGCTTGAAGACGATCGTGAAGTGTGCTTACAGAGTAAAGGAAGTCAGCACCGATTTTGTCCATTTTGTTGGCAAATACGATACGTGGAACTCCATACTCAGTTGCTTGACGCCAAACTGTTTCAGTTTGAGGCTCAACACCTGATTGTGAGTCAAGAACTGTAACCGCACCGTCCAATACACGAAGAGAACGTTGTACTTCGATAGTGAAGTCCACGTGTCCTGGTGTGTCGATGATGTTTACGCGGTGGTTGTTCCATTGAGCTGTTGTCGCAGCAGATGTGATAGTGATACCACGCTCTTGCTCTTGCTCCATCCAGTCCATTTGTGACGCACCTTCGTGAGTTTCACCGATTTTGTGGATTTTACCAGTGTAGTAAAGGATACGCTCAGTTGTAGTTGTTTTACCAGCATCGACGTGAGCCATGATACCGATATTACGAGTTTTTTCAAGTGAAAATTCGCGTGCCATGAGGTTTGTTTCTCCTATTTATTTTTGATTTCTATTCTATTATAACACGATTTTAATAAAAACGGATAGGCAGGACCTACCCGTTCTCAATGTTTTCATGCTATTGTTGGTTTCAACTTACGAGATGGTAAGTTGAGTTATAGCTAATACTAATCGATTTAGCTAATTTGAACCCAGGCTAAAAGCTTGGAAAATAGATAAGCTCTCCTAGAATCTTCGATTCTTCGTCAAGCTTCCTAATTTTCAGTCGCTTTTTTAACGCCCTTAGTATCTTAATCTTACCAACGGAAGTGTGCGAATGCACGGTTAGCTTCAGCCATACGGTGAGTGTCTTCACGTTTCTTAACAGCTGCACCAGTGTTGTTAGCAGCATCCAAGATTTCTTTTGCGAGACGGTCTTGCATTGTGTGTTCACCACGAAGACGAGCGATTGTTACCAACCAACGAAGTCCAAGTGTTGTACGACGTTCTGGACGAACTTCAACTGGGACTTGGTAGTTAGAACCACCAACACGACGTGCACGTACTTCAAGTACAGGCATGATGTTTTCCATAGCTGTTTCAAATACTTCAAGTGCATCGTTGCCAGTAGCTTCTTTGATTTGCTCAAAAGCACCGTAAACGATTGAAGCAGCTGTACCACGTTTACCGTCAAGCATAACGCGGTTGATAAGACGAGTAACTAGTTGTGAATTGTAAAGCGGATCTGGCAATACGTCACGTTTTGGAGCTCTATTTTTACGACTCATTTCTCTTTATCCCCTTTCCTTATGCTTTTGGACGTTTAGTACCGTATTTAGAACGGCCTTGTTTACGATCGTTAACACCTGCAGTATCAAGTGCACCACGGACGATATGGTAACGTACCCCTGGAAGGTCTTTTACACGTCCACCACGAAGAAGCACCACGCTGTGCTCTTGCAAGTTGTGTCCGATACCTGGGATGTAGGCAGTAACTTCGATAAGGTTGCTCAAACGTACACGAGCGAATTTACGAAGGGCTGAGTTAGGTTTTTTAGGTGTCATTGTTCCAACACGAGTTGCAACACCACGTTTTTGTGGTGAAGAAACGTTTGTTTGAACTTTTTTATGACTGTTGTAACCAACGTTCAAAGCTGGTGATTTAGATTTTTCTACTTTTGATTTACGCGGTTTGCGAACCAATTGGTTAATTGTAGGCATCTACATTCTCCTGTGTTTTTTTATTTTTGGTGATGATACACTTGGTGACAGCTATCATCTGTGTGTACTTTTGCAACATTTGTCAGCACGTCCCTGTACACTCTTGAGAGACCAAAAGTAAAAAGTACCGTCTATTATTGTAACAAAATTTTCCATTGGTTGTCAAGATATTTTTCTTTTTTATTGCTAATCTTTTCACTGGGGTAACTTCTCAAAGTAACTTATACTTACCTAACCGAAGTGGAAATTAGTCTAAAACGGATTTTTATGGTGGAATTAAGTCTGAGACTTTCCGTTCCATCATTGAGAAGACGGAAAAGACCCGTCAACGATTTCAAAAGAAATCAAGCGCAATCGCATCATGCACCCAACATCCGTCAAATCTGATTGCACGGATTGCCCACTTCTCAAAAAGCTCCCTATGTCTGTAACAACGCGTTTTTCTCATACCAAAAGCTAGGTTGTGGAAAACTGGAAGTTAGTTTTATATTGAATTGAAATAAGATATGAACAAATCTATTGGAAAAGTCAACTTAATTTCTAGAAATGTTTTAATAGCAATAACGTACTATTCTAGTTTCAAGCTGCTATAGAAGTTCCCCTTTTCATCTTTTCATTCTCTCAAAAGCCAATCATAAAAGAGGAGAAATCGAAGTTCCTCCTCTTCACTGTTTACTATCGAATCAAGTAAATCAAATCGTTACTCATTCACAATTTTTTCATCAACTTTAGGATTTAGAGTTGTTCCCCAATGTGTAATTGTACGCTGTTGTACTAGTGGTAAGTCTGTGCGGTTGTAAACTGTACGCCATGGTTCCCATACAAGACCCGTCTTTTCTTGAACCTTGATGCGAAGATTACGGACATTTCCTCTAAATTGAATCTCTGTTTGGAAGCCTGAAGTTCTGTTTTTTCCGTTATCTTCCCATTGATGTGAACGGATTTCTGGATTTCCTTGTTCATCATATGTAATTTCATCCCAATAGATGTAATAACGCGCAACATAAGCACCCTTATGATGAAGTTTCAAGAAACCATTTTTGTAAGAAGTAACCTTCGTTTCGATATAGTCTGTACTATTTTGTAAAGTTGCTTGGGCATTATCTTTTAGGAAGGCAGTCTTATATGAGATTGGCACAGCTGGACTTTGAGCGCTAAAGTTAGCTCCTTCTCTGATGAGTTCCTTCAAGTTTTCGACTGTTCCTGTGACAACTTTGGCGGCACCGCTAGCATTACCTCCTACAATTACCGCTGTTACAGAAGTGTTCTTCAATAGACGGCTCCATTCAGAATTTGGAGCAATTGTTGCGCCTTTGATAACCGCATTGATAGCTGCTTTTAATTCAGTAGACTTACTTGTTGACTCAAACTTAACATAGATTTGACGTCCGTAAGAAACGTTTGATACATATACAGGTGGAGTTTGTGAATCAACGCCTCTCTGTTTTAAATCTTCAGGTGTCACACTCTTGTCAAATACAGCCGCTGGATTGGTCGGTGCATCAAATGTCGCTGTATAGTAGATTTGTTTAAAGTTTACAACTTCAATTTGCTTTTCACCCTTTTGTACAGCCTCAAAGTCAATCTTAAGCGGTGCACCTGCTTTTTCAAAGTCTGCACCAAATTTTGCTTTCAATTGATTCATGCTATAGGCTGTAGTTGATTCATACTGAACACGTGCAGGAACGGAATGGCTAGATGAGTAATTCTTTGTCCATCTTTCAACCAAGGTATTCATCGCAGACTGCATACCACTAGTTGTAGGATCTGCTTCAATTCGGCTGTCAGACTGAATCATACCAGGTAAATCGACGCTGACTGTCCCCTTTGCACGGGCAAGACTAATCAATTCTGGCTGATTTTCTAGCAGATTTTGGTTTGCCTTATACAAGCCACCTAGGAAGACATTTTGATTTCCATTGATGGAAACATCTGCTGTGCCTGTAGAGAGGGTTTTCTTGATTTTTTCTACAACGACAAACTCTCCATTTTGTTCCTTAGCACTTGTGTTGTAGCGATTTTCTAAGGTTTCTCCTTTGCGAGTTAAAATATCCAAAGGATTATAAGTTAAGCCAAAAAGGTAGTCTTTCAATGCTGATGTTTGATCTACTACTGGTGCAGTTCTATCCTGTCCAACTTGAGTTGTTGCTGAACGGAATACTTCCACTTCTGCCAAGCTCAATGGGGTATTTTTAGTTTTCAACTCCACTTTTACATAACGAGCGTCTTTGGCGGTGAAGAAAACTTCAAGTTCTGCCTTCCCATTCAAACTATCAAAGTGTTGACGAGCAACTTCTTGTTTTGCTTCATTTAACAAAACAACATCAAAATTGGAAAGACGATTAGCTACATTCCCATCTCCACGATTGTAAAGTTTAACTTTTCCAACATTCTCTGTTTTTCCAAGATCAACTTGCCACCAAGCATTGTCTTCAAAGTTTGTATGCGTTACAGAATGGTGCCCATAGTCACTATCAACATTACCATCCACTGCTCGTGTAGCAGCTCCTCCATAAGCAGTAGAACTTTGACTAGCTTGTTTTCCACGAGCGATGTTTTCTGTCTCAACTGGACGATTCCCTTGCTCTGTAGCCAAAGCTACTCCCTGAGCGTTCAATAAAAATGCCGCAACAACAGCACTACACACACCGAGTCCACACTTTTTGACAAAGCGATGCAAACGTTTTTCCTGATTCATTCCTTATTCCTCCGTTTTTAAATGAATACGTTTTCCTATTTGTCTATAGTTTATCAAATTTCAAGTAAAAGTCAAGCACAAACCAGCAAAAAAGTCAAGAAAATAAGAAGAAAACGTTTGCTGAATTTTTCTGATATTTTCTTTCGATTTCCAGTAAATACTATAGTTTGGAAACTAGATAAAACTTGAGAAGCGCTAGCTTTTTTCTTTTCCTATTTATAGTTTCACTAGATGAGCTTTTTAAAAGAAATATTAGAGAGCAATTTCTGAATAAAAATAGCTGGGAACACATCATCTTCCTAATAATACGGCTTTGCTTATGTGACATTTTTATACTAATTCAAACCACGTCAACGTCGCCTTGCCGTACTCAAGTACAGCCTGCGGCTAGTTTCCTAGTTTGCTCTTTGATTTTCATTGAGTATTATTTCCATTATTTATACTGATATATAAAATAATACGGAAAACTTCTCAAAAGTAAGAATTTCTTTGACAAACCAAAGAAAACGCTTGCATATTGTTTTACTACATGCTATACTGGTATAGAAATTTATTGATTGGAGAATCATCATGAGAAAAACACCAGCTCAAACTGAGAAAAAAATGGTCTACAGCATCCGTTCCCTCAAAAATGGAACTGGTTCTGTCCTTATCGGCGCAAGCCTTGTCTTGCTTGCCATGGCTACACCAACTATCTCAGCAGACGAAAGTACACCAACCACTAACGCAAATAATAGTGAAACTACTACTGCCCTTGCCCAGCCTCTTACTGATACAGCAACTAGCACTGGTAAGAAAGAAAGCGATTTTTCTTCACCTAATAATGCAAGCGCTTCCCTAGAGAAAGAAGAAAAACCTGCAACAGAGGCGACCACTCCTGTTGCAAGCCCAGCCGATCCAGCACCACAAACTGGACAAGATCGTTCAAGTGAGACAACTACTTCCACTAGTCCAGTAACGACTGAAACTAAGGCAGAAGAGCCCATCGAAGATAACTACTTCCGTATCCATGTCAAAAAACTTCCTGAAAAAAACAAGGATGCTCAAGGACTATGGACTTGGGACGATGTTGAAAAACCATCTGAAAATTGGCCAAACGGAGCCTTGTCCTTCAAGGATGCCAAAAAAGATGACTACGGCTATTACCTAGATGTCAAATTAAAGGGAGAAGAAGCCAAGAAAATTAGCTTCCTCATCAACAATACAGCTGGAAAAAATCTAACCGGCGATAAATCTATAGAAAAACTAGTTCCAAAAATGAACGAGGCTTGGTTAGACCAAGATTACAAGGTTTTCTCTTACGAGCCACAGCCTGCAGGAACTGTTCGCGTCAACTACTACCGCACAGATGGCAACTATGACAAGAAATCTCTCTGGTACTGGGGAGATGTGAAAAATCCAAGTAGCGCTCAATGGCCTGACGGAACAGACTTTACGGCTACAGGCAAATATGGCCGCTATATCGACATTCCTCTTAATGAAGCCGCAAGAGAATTTGGATTTTTATTACTAGATGAGAGCAAAGAAGGAGACGACGTGAAAATCCGTAAAGAAGATTATAAGTTTACAGATTTGAAAAATCATAGCCAAATTTTCCTAAAAGACGATGACGAATCAATTTACACAAATCCATACTATGTCCATGATATCCGTATGACAGGTGCCCAACACGTAGGAACTTCTAGCATTGAAAGTAGTTTTTCAACACTTGTCGGTGCTAAAAAAGAGGATATCCTCAAACACTCCAACATCACTAATCACCTAGGAAATAAAGTAGCTATCACCGATGTTGCAATAGATGAAGCTGGTAAAAAAGTGACCTACAGCGGAGATTTCTCTGACACAAAACACCCATATACTGTTAGCTACAATTCCGGCCAATTCACTACCAAAACAAGCTGGCGCCTGAAAGATGAGGCTTACAGCTATGATGGTAAACTTGGAGCTGATCTTAAAGAAGAAGGAAAACAAGTTGATTTGACCCTCTGGTCACCAAGTGCTGATAAGGTTTCTGTCGTTGTCTACGACAAGAATGACCCTGACAAGGTAGTTGGAACTGTCGCTCTTGAAAAAGGGGAAAGAGGAACTTGGAAACAAACTCTAGACAGCACAAACAAACTCGGAATCACCGATTTCACTGGATACTACTATCAATACCAAATCGAGCGTCAAGGTAAAACTGTTCTTGCACTCGATCCTTACGCTAAATCTCTTGCTGCTTGGAATAGCGACGATGCCAAGATTGACGATGCCCATAAAGTGGCTAAAGCCGCCTTTGTAGATCCAGCTAAACTCGGACCTCAAGACTTAACTTATGGTAAGATTCACAATTTCAAGACTCGTGAAGACGCCGTTATCTACGAAGCTCATGTGCGTGATTTCACTTCAGATCCTGCCATTGCAAAAGACTTAACCAAACCATTTGGTACCTTTGAAGCCTTTATTGAAAAACTAGACTACCTCAAAGACTTAGGTGTGACCCACATCCAGCTCCTTCCAGTCTTGTCTTACTACTTTGTCAATGAATTGAAAAACCATGAACGCTTGTCTGACTATGCTTCAAGCAACAGCAACTACAACTGGGGATATGACCCTCAAAACTACTTCTCATTGACTGGTATGTACTCAAGCGATCCTAAGAATCCAGAAAAACGAATCGCAGAATTTAAAAACCTCATCAACGAAATCCACAAACGTGGCATGGGAGCTATCCTAGACGTAGTTTATAACCATACAGCCAAAGTCGATCTCTTTGAAGATTTAGAACCAAACTACTACCACTTTATGGATGCTGATGGGACACCTCGAACTAGCTTTGGTGGTGGACGCTTGGGGACAACCCACCATATGAGCAAACGGATCCTAGTTGACTCTATCAAATATCTAGTTGATACCTACAAAGTGGATGGCTTCCGTTTCGATATGATGGGAGACCATGACGCCGCTTCTATCGAAGAAGCTTACAAGGCTGCACGCGCCCTCAATCCAAACCTAATCATGCTTGGTGAAGGTTGGAGAACCTATGCTGGTGATGAAAATATGCCTACTAAAGCTGCTGACCAAGATTGGATGAAACATACCGATACTGTCGCTGTCTTCTCAGATGACATCCGTAACAACCTCAAGTCTGGTTATCCAAACGAAGGTCAACCTGCCTTTATCACAGGTGGCAAGCGTGATATCAACACTATCTTCAAAAATCTCATTGCTCAACCAACCAACTTTGAAGCAGACAGTCCTGGAGATGTCATCCAATACATCGCAGCCCATGATAACTTGACCCTCTTTGACATCATTGCCCAGTCTATCAAAAAAGACCCAAGCAAGGCTGAGAACTATGCTGAAATCCACCGTCGTTTGCGACTTGGAAACCTCATGGTCTTGACAGCTCAAGGAACTCCGTTTATCCACTCTGGTCAGGAATACGGGCGTACCAAACAATTCCGTGACCCAGCCTACAAGACTCCAGTAGCAGAGGACAAACAACCAAACAAATCTCACTTGTTGCGTGATAAGGATGGCAATCCGTTTGACTATCCTTACTTCATCCATGACTCTTACGATTCTAGCGATGCAGTCAACAAGTTTGACTGGACTAAGGCTACAGATGGAAAAGCATATCCTGAAAATGTCAAGAGCCGTGACTACATGAAAGGTTTGATTGCCCTTCGTCAATCTACAGATGCCTTCCGACTTAAGAGTCTCCAAGATATCAAAGACCGTGTACACCTCATAACTGTTCCAGGCCAAAATGGTGTAGAAAAAGAGGATGTAGTGATTGGCTACCAAATCACTGCTCCAAACGGTGATATCTACGCAGTCTTTGTCAATGCGGACGAAAAAGCTCGCGAATTTAATTTGGGAACTGCCTTTGCCCATCTAAGAAATGCTGAAGTTTTGGCAGATGAGAACCAAGCAGGACCAGTCGGAATTGCCAACCCGAAAGGACTTGAATGGACTGAAAAAGGCTTGAAATTGAATGCCCTTACAGCTACTGTTCTTCGAGTCTCTCAAAATGGAACTAGCCATGAGTCAACTGCAGAAGAGAAACCAGACTCAACCCCTTCCAAGCCTGAACATCAAGACCCAGCTCCACAAGCTAAACCTGATTCTACTAAACCATCTGCAACAGTAGCTGATTCAGAAAATAAACCTAGCCAAGCTACAACTGATTCACAAGCTGAACAACCAGCACAAGAAGCACAAGCATCATCTGTAAAAGAAGCGGTTCGAAACGAATCGGTAGAAAGCTCTAGCAAGGAAAATATACCTGCAACCCCAGATAAACAAGCTGAACTTCCAAATACAGGAATCAAAAACGAAAACAAACTCCTATTTGCAGGAATCAGCCTCCTTACGCTCCTTGGTCTCGGTTTCTTACTAAAAAATAAAAAAGAGAACTAAACTAGCCCTCCTATAGAACTATCCCCCAAGCCTTAACGCCCGGGGGATTGATTTTTGCCCTGATAAGTCTATCTATCAAATCATATATTCTACACTATAGGTCGCATCCGAGAGTATTCGTGCCAAAAATTGCTTGGTTCGTTCTTCTTTTGGACGACTAAAGAAATCATGGGCATTATTTTCTTCAACAATTTTCCCACCGTCCATAAAAATAACATGATTGGCTACATCTCTAGCAAAACCCATCTCATGAGTCACTACTACCATAGTAACTCCTTCTTTAGCTAACTGTTTTAAAACATCTAAAACATCCCCTACCAACTCTGGATCCAAGGCCGATGTTGGCTCATCTAATAAAATGACCTCTGGTTTCACAGCAATGGCACGCGCAATACCGATTCGTTGTTGCTGGCCTCCAGAAAGCTGAGAGGGATAGTAAGCTTTATAAGCTAGTAAACCAACTTTTTCTAAGGCAGCTTCCGCACGTTTTGTTGCTTCTTCCTTAGGAATTTTCCGAGCAATAATCAAGCCCTCCAAAATATTTTCCAAGGCCGTTTTATTAGCAAATAAATTATAATGTTGAAAAACGAAAGCAGTCTTCTTGCGAATTTCTAAAATATCTTTTTTAGTCAATTTTCCAAGGTCGTATTCTTTATCAGCAAGCTTCAAAGAGCCACTATCGGCTTTTTCTAAATGATTGAGACATCTGAGAAAAGTCGTTTTACCTGATCCAGATGGCCCCAATATTACAACCACATCCCCTTGGTTGACCTTGAGATTAACATCTCCCAGGACTTGTCTGTCTCCAAATTTTTTTGCAACATGTTCTACTTGTAACATTGTCTCCTCCTATGCTAAACCTGTACTGGGCACTACTTGTCCCTTTCTTCTTTGAATATAGCGTTTCTCTAAGATTGAAAAGCCCCATTGAATCAATCCGCAAATAAGAATGTACTGTAAAAAGATCACAAAATAGGATTCAAAATACTGATAACCATAAGACGCTTCAACACGGGCAATGGCTGTAATATCCTTAATGGTCATCACAAAGACCAAAGAGGTTCCTTTTACAATATTTATGACTAGATTAGCCAGATTGGGCAAGGCTGATTGCAAGGCCTGTGGAAAAACAATCCTCACATAAGCCTGACTAGTGGTTAAACCAATCGCTTGTGCAGCTTCTAATTGTCCCTTATCCACAGTCAAAATAGCCGAACGTAAGATTTCTGATAAACTACCTGTTGTCATCAAACTATAGATAATAAAAGCATAATAGATCGGATTGAGTTTAAAGATATCAACATCACTCCCTATGCTTTTGAGAAATTGATTGAGCAAACTCGGAAACAAACTATAAAAGAAAAGAATCAGCAAAATCGGAGGTGTTGCTCTTATAAAAGCTAGATACACGAGAGAGAAAGTTCGAACACCTTTGACTTTATATATTTGTCCCAGAGCTAAAAACAAGGCTGGTCCAAAACTTAAGACCATGGCTACAATCATAATGATTAAGGTGGTTGGCACCCCTTTTAAGGTCTCTAAAAAAGTTTTCGCAATATAGTCTAAATCCATATCCTATCTCCCTTTCGTTTCCAAAGATTTTTCTAACAAGCGACTCAAGAAGGAAACAGCCAAGGCTACACCCCAATAAAGAATGGCAACCGCTGTATAGGTTTCAAGAGAGTAATTCCCCAAATTGCGACTGATTAAGAGATTCCCAGCTCCCATGACATCCACAAAACCAATCGTATAGGCTAGGGCAGCGTCCCGCATCAAATTTAGAATAGCGGTCGTCATATTTGGAAGAGCCACTTGAAAAGCCTGAGGAAAAATGATTCTCCAAAATGTCTGACTAGGGGTCAGACCAATACTGGCTCCAGCTTCCATCTGACCTTTGGGAATTGCCTGATAGGACGCCTTAAATACTTCTGCAATGATAGCCGCAAATAGCAAGACCATGGTGAATAAGACGAAGACCGTCTTAGACCAGTTGTTGATATCTAAATTCAGCCACCATTTTAAAAATTCAGGTAAACCATAAAAGACAAGGAATAGTAAAACAATAGGGGGAGTACAGCGAAGAGTGAAAATATAGCCCTTAGAAAGACCTGCAAAAGTCTTGTCTTCTCCCACTTGAGCCCAAGCCAGTAAGCCACCGAAAAGGGAACCGAGGACTGTAGTAAAAAAGAGAATGGACAAGGTCATAGGAAGAGCCTGCCATAAGGTTGGTAAAAATTGGAACACTCTTGAAAAATCATATGAAACCATATAAACCTCTTTCTAATACTCAATGAAAATCAAAAAGCAAACTAGCCGCAGGTTGCTCAAAACAGTGTTTTGAGGTTGTGGATAGAACTGACAAAATCAGTAACCATACCTACGGCAAGGCGACGTTGATGCGGTTTGAAGAGATTTTCGAAGAGCATAACATGCCTGATTGCTCATCTAATCTTTATCAACGTAGCTAAAGACATCTTCTTTAAAGTATTTTTGAGAAAGTTTAGCTAGAGTACTGTCTTCTTTTAATTCTTTAATCGCTTTTTCATACTCTTTAGCAAACTTCTCACCCTTTTCATCACGGTGAATCAAGGGATAGGTTGGAATTCCTTTATAAGGGAACCAGCTAAGTTTGTCCGCATATTGGTGGTAAGAACCATCATCTGTTGTCACCGCTTTTTCAAAAGACAACTTGATGTCAAAGAAAGCATCATAACGTCCTTCTAAAACCCAAGCATAAGCATCTGCCACCTTGAAAGATTCAGCAGCTGTCAACTCAATTGGTGTATCCTTGTGCTTGTCATTATAGCTATTAATCACATTCCACTGGGCATTTTGAGGAGAGATGGGTACTAATTTTCCTTTATTTTTGGCGAAATCATCAATATTCTTATATTTAGCTTCATCTCCTTTTCTGACAGTAAAACCAATAATGCTGGCTCCTACTGGCTCAGATGGAATAATGAATTTCTTAGCCCGTTCATCTGTATACCAAGCACCTTTAGTTCCAATATCGTACTTGCCAGACTCAAGTCCAATCAAGAGATCATCATCACTAGTTCCAGTATACTCAAATTTATAATCTGCTAATTTCTCATCAACCGCCTTTAAAACAGCGACTTCATAACCATCTGATTCCCCTTTTTCGTCAATAAAATCATAAGGGACATAGTTTTGAGTATGGGCAACTTTTAAAGTTGTTACTTGTCCAGACGAAGCTGCATCTGCACCTTTAGCAGATGCTCCCGACAAAGTCCTACCAATAATCGTTGCTCCAAGCACTGCCACAACCGCAACTCCACCAACAATCCATGTTTTCTTACTCATATTCTTCTCCTTTATTTAGCTACTGCTTCTCTCACCCACTGGATACGCTCCACTGCAATATCGTTTGGAATGGTACAATCTGCTCCGAGTATGAGGCCATCTTTCCCTGTTTCTTCTACCAATCGTTTGGTTTCAGCCTGAATTTCTTCCTTACTGCCTCGATAGAGAAGGCCATCTTTACCGTTTTCAAATCCTCCCAGAACAGCACGACCCTTGAAAATCTCACGACCTTCTTTTAGACTAATCCCTTCTGGACCAACTGCCCAGTTAAAAACATGAGCTGGATAGTCTGCAAAGATATGAATATCGTTTCGAGCTCCTTCATAGCCACAGATATGAAGGATATTTACCCCACCAACCGACTTAGCCGCATTTAAAACAGTCAGTTCACTCGGCTCAATAATCTCCTGATAGGCTTCAGCAGAAACACGCGCATCCTGAATACTTTGCACACTGAGATAAATACCATCTACTCCTGCATCTTTAATAATAGCTTGACTCAAGCTAGCGATATCTTGCGCAATCACATCAAGGACTTTTTTCAATTTCTGAGAATCTTGAACTAAGAAATCTGCAATGAGATTATCTCCACCAGACACTTCTCCAAGTAACCATTTGAGGTAGGTCACAGGCGCAAAAATATTGTAAATAGCAACAATATCTTCCGTAAACTCCTGCTTAATCTTCTTCACTAATTCTACCTGCTCTCTAATCCACGGATGATCTTTACCCAGAGGTTGAATCTCCGACAGCTCTTGGAGTGACTTCCCTTTGGCAATAACTGGATTTGGATAAACAAAATAGCCATCACTCATCAACTTGATAAAGTCTGGATGTAGGTCACGGATAAAACGTTTGTGACCTTGTATGTTCTTTTCAATAATCACAGGATTGGAAAATCCCTTTAACCATTCCTCTTCTGATGTAAAGTGGTGCCAAAAACCTACAGGTACACGGTCAACCACTTCTCCTCTAAATGCTTTTAAAACCCATTCTCTTTTTTCTAACATCTCTATTCTCCATTTCTTTCTTTTTCAACTAATAAAACACTGGCAATATCATTGGTTTGAATAAAGGGAAGACTTCTCTTCTGAAAATCCTGAATCCCATGACATCTTGGCCCTTCCTTACAAGCAAGTCCCTTTGTAAGACTGATCGCAAGTAAAATGACAAAGCCGAGGGCCGTCCCTACCAATAGCCACTTTTTTCTTTTCATAAGGCTCTCCTATTCTAACATAGCAGCCTGACGAATCCAGTCCAATCTTTCTAATTCAAAGTCATCTGGAACCGTGCAATCCGCTCCAAGAAGGACTCCTCTAGTCCCAGCTTCAGCCAACAATCGTTTGGTTTCCTCTTGTAGTGCAGCCTTTCTACCTCCGTAAAGCAGGCTCTGCTTCCCATTTTCAAAACCACCCAAGACCGCTTGGCCATGAAATAACTCCTGACCTTGAGGTAAACTGACTGCTTCATGGTGGGTTGCCCAGTTGAAAACCTGGGCTGGATAATCTTTAAAAATAGTCACATTGTTACTGGCACCTTGGAAACCGCAGATATGCAGGATATTTATCCCACCTACCTGATTGGCAGCTTCTAAAACCTTTATGTTGCTTGGCTCAATATAGGTCTGATACAATTCTGCTGTGATACGCTCATCCTGAATTTCTTGTGTACTGAGATAGATTCCATCTGCTCCACCATCCTGAATGATTTTTTTAGTTAGGATAGCGATATCCTCAGCTATCACGTCTAAAACATCCCTGAATAGCTCTGGATTTTCAAGAAAAAGATCTGAAACCTCCTTATCACCTCTAGAAGTCTCTGTACGAAACCACCTTTTCAAATAGGAGATCGGAGAAAAAATATTGTAAAATGATGCAATGTCCTCAGTGAAGGTTGCTCGAATAGCCTCTACCACTTCTACTTGTTGCTGAATCCAAGGATGGTTTTCACCAATCGACTCAATAGAAGCTAATTCCTGAAGACTTGTAACCTTAGGACTGTAGACATTACTTGGATAAATGAAAAATCCGTCACTCATCATTTTGACAAAATCAGGATGGATTCTTTCCACGTACTTCCGATGTCCCTCTACACTTTTTTGAAAGATACGTGGATTATTTAAACCTTGTCCTTTTTCCTCCAGTGTTACAAAATGAAACCAAAAGCCAACAGGAACCCGTTCCACCTCTTCTCCTCGAATAGCTCTAAAAACTAGCTCTCTTTTACTTGTCATACTTCTCTCCTTCCATTTGGATTGAAACCATCTTACCACTCCTTTTGACCTTTTCCCAATATATATTGACTATCGACTTGATTGGGATTGTTTATATCAATAGAGAAAAAAATCTCTGAAAAGCTTGATTTTACTAGCTTTTCAGAGATTTTTTCTGTTTATTGCTTTTTTAAAATAGTTGTTATATAGATTTTTTATCAGCCTGATTAGGATTTTTTATTAAGCCTCTTTCATGGCAAAATAAGTCCGTACTTTGGGTGCAACTTGTGTGCCGAAGAGTTCAATAGCTCTCAGAACTTGTTCATGAGGCATGGAACCAAGCGGTAGATGGAGCATGAAGCGGTCCAAACCTAAGTCTTCAATCATGCGAATCAATTTTTCTGCCACCTGATCTGGATTGCCCACAAACATAGCACCATTTGATCCAACTTGCTCCAAATATTGCTTATAACGCAATTCCTGCCAGTGCGGACGGTCTTTAGAGATAGCATCCACTACTTGCTTGGTAGGATGAAAATAATCTTTCACAGCCTGCTCGCCATCCTCATCAATCCAACCCCAAGAATGAGCTCCAACCTTTAGTTCCTGACTGGCATGACCCGCTTCGCTTCCAATCTCACGATAAGCCTGAATCAACTTTTTAAAATAACGAGGGTTACCACCAATAATGGCATAGACAATCGGTAGACCAGCCTGAGCAATCTTCACTGTTGATTCGACATGACCACCTGTCGCTATCCACAAGGGCAATTTGTCCTGAACTGGACGAGGATAGACTTCTTTGCCAGAGATTGTTTGGGTCAAGCGACCTTGCCAGTCTAACTTGGTCTTTTCATTGACTAACTGAAGCAAGTCTAATTTCTCATCAAAAAGGGCTTCGTAGTCTTTCAAATCATAGCCAAACAAGGGGAAAGATTCCGTGAAAGAGCCCCTTCCAGCCATAATCTCCGCACGTCCATTTGACAAAGCATCGATAGTGGCATACTGTTGGAACAAGCGAATGGGGTCCATACTTGAGAGAATGCTGACTGCGCTGGTCAAACGGATTTTCTTGGTATTGACTGCCCCAGCTGCCAGGACAATCTCTGGGGCTGATACTGCAAAATCCTCTCGATGGTGCTCACCAATCCCATACACATCCAAACCAACCTTGTCAGCCAGTTCAACCTCTGCTAGCAACTGGCGAATGCGTTCGTCATGACTGTAAGTTTGCCCAATCCCTTCAAGCTCCGTTGTTTCCCCAAATGTTGAAATTCCCAATTCTACCATTGTGATTCTCCCTATCTACTCTGTCCTTCAATTTGAAAAATTATTCTAATACTCAATGAAAATCAAAGAGCAAACTAGGAAGCTAGCCGCAGGCTGCTCAAAGCACTGCTTTGAGGTGGTAGATAGAACTGATGAAGTCAGCTCAAAATACTGTTTTGAGGTTGCAGATGGATGCTAACCTGATTTGAAGAGATTTTCGAAAAATATTAAATATACTCTACAATTTGCTCAATCAATTCTGGGTCGTCTAAACCTGTAACTTGTATAACAACATCTTTGACTGATTGTTTAGCCAACAATTCACCTAATCGAATACTTTCTTCATCATTTACATCGCGATAGTCAAAGGCATAGCCAACTGTTTTAAGTAGGTTTTCATATGACAAACCAAGTTCTTTCAATTCACGTATCGGCCGGATGAATCGTTCATTATAGCCTAATTTTCGGATTGGAGTACGAGCTACGCGACTAACCTCGTCCACTATGAAAGGATTTTCAAACCGTTCTATAATGACTTTGTGATAATTCTCCAATTCTTTTTTATCAAAGTTCCATTTGGCAATCAAGAGACTCCGAATTTCAGTTAATACAGATTCAATCCGAGATTTGATATTAGGATTTTGAAGAGCTTCCAAAATTGTCTTGGCACCATAATGCGCACCAATGTAAGCTGAAGTTGCATGTCCAGAATTGACTGAAAAAAGTTTTCGCTCAATAAAGGGTTCTAAATCTTCTTCATAATGCACATCTTTTAGACGTAAATCTGGATTTTTAAGACGCTTGGTTTCCACGACCCATTCATTAAAGGGCTCGACCACAACAAAAAGGGAATCCTCGTGACTTTGTGCTGGAACAATCCTGTCTACTGCAGCATTTGGAAAACCTATGTAGTTATCAGCAAATGTCAAACCTTCCGGACTTAAATATTTCTTGACTTCTTGATAAAGAAATTGAGACCCGCCAATCATATTTTCACAGGCCATAACATCCAATGCCTGTGTATTTCCTGCAACTCGGCGAGCTTCGATTCCTTTGGCTAGAAGTTCAGCGATAAAAGGGAGTATATTAGGTCCGATTGCAGTAGTAATAATATCCGTCTTTTGAATCGCTTCAATGACTTGCTCAGGGTCTTCTTTGCTATTAATGCCAGCCACATTAGTTACTTCTATACGAGACTGTCCTTTCTGTGCAATTTCAATTTCATACTTGCCCTTTTCATTTAGAGCATGAATTATCTGATTATTGACATCCACAAAATCAATATGGAAACCATTTTTAAATAGAATTTCACCTATAAAACCACGACCGATATTACCGGCACCAAAATGAACAGAATGTTTCATTCAATTTCTCCTTTTCCTATTTGAGGGACATATATACTAGATGACAAATGACGAAATTCAATTATTCAACAGCATCAAATAAGCGCAACACTTCCTCTTTTGACTGAGCATCTGCTAGTTTAAGAACATTATCTACATCTGCACAGAAGATAGAAATTTTCTGAATAATTTCTAAGTGTTCATTACCAATACCAGCAATACCAAAAAGAACCGTTGCCACTTGAGGGTTAGATACATTCCCAAAATCAACCCCTCTAGGGACTTGAACGACTGTAATACCAGACTTGAGGACATCATTTTTTGCTGCATCTGTTCCATGCGGTATGGCGATAAAGTTACCCATGTAAACAGATAGCTCTTTATCTCGCTCAATCATGGCTTCAATATAGTCTTCATTAACATATCCACCCTCATAAAGAACTTGCCCACAATAACAAATAGCTTCCTCCTTGTTAGAAAATTGTTTATTAAGCTTAATCAAATGTTTTTCAAGTTTCATATTAGTTCTCCAATTTCTTAATTTTTTCGTTAAAAATAGTATTTAGCATCTGATAAATAATGGATTGATTTCCCGTCTTGTAAATCTCTGTATAAAGATGATTTTCAATAATCGACTGACTGATAGCTGTCATTAAATCTCTCGCTTCCTCGCTAGCTTCTTTAGACATTAGCATTAGCAGACACCTTTTGACCTCTTCTTCCTCTCGTTTCATTGACAATGCGGAGATAGGTAGTTTGAGTTCAAACATAGTAAAACTATTTGTTGTTACTTTGCTAGACTGACTATGTAAAAGCACCAGACCAGTATTAGGAATAGCCATAGGACTATTCTGGAAGTGAGATAACAATTTTCTTGTTAGGTAATCTCTGTCACTCACATTCTTCTGATATTGGATGATTTGTTCTACCGTGTGCTCAAATGATTGATTATTCTCCAATTGAACCAACTCGAATTGACTCAAAAGCTGACTACTAGATATTAAATAATCTTGCAAGTCATAACTTTTCTCTGGAGCGATAGCATCACGCGCGACAATTGTACGATGTGCCTGTACATACTGAAGTCGTTCCTGTAATTCAAGCAATTCTTTGACGGTTGGAAAACTAGAAATTACATCGATTTCCTGATTAGTCAGCGGCTTGGTAGATAAAATATAATCATACTGACTGAGATCAATACTATGGTAATCTACTAGAGACTGAATATCTATCAACTCTACAAAAGGAGCAACACTCTTAATTTTACTGACTAATAAATCTCTAGTGACCCGACGTTCATCCGTTAAAAGCAAAACACGGACTGGATAAATCTCTGGACTACGGCCTAAGCTAGAGATAAAATGTAGGGCAATCATGCCATACTCATACTCTGTATGAAGATATTTCGGAAAAATATCATTCACTAAAAGACTGATGACTGTATAAAGAAATTTATTCCTTTCAACTAAAATCTGGACAGATTCTGGCAAATTTTCACCCTGAAAAAGGATAGGGACGCCTAAACTGAGCCGAATATGATGGAAAAGAAAATTGAATAAAACCTTGTCCTTAAAAAAGTCAATCTTGGTATACATGGAAACCGTATCAATCAGATTTGAAATATTGTAGAAAAATTCACCATCAAATTTCTCCGTAAAGAGCGGATTGTCCTGACGTTTAATGATTAATTCATCCAAGATGCTCGCAAAATAGATAATTTCCTGAATACTATAAAATTGTGCAGTCTGCTTAGAGTAAGCTTGAAAAATTTTTTGAGAAATTTCCAAAGCCTGCTTACTAGTATTAGGTGAATTTTCAATGTTTTGCTCCTGACCTATAAGAGATAACAAAATCGCAAAAAACATCTTCATCCTAGCATCCATATCTGGAAAACCTGACAGTTGCTTATTAACAATCTGACTGGCCAGCCTAGTTCTATCTGCTTCTAAAATATCAAAGCTCCCAAAATTACCGGTTGAAAAATCTGCTACTGAGATACAGTTTGTCAGTAAAATAGCCAAAAATCTTCTCTTACCAACTGAATCACCAGAAATACGATAACCTTTTTGTCGTTCAATTTTCAGATCAAAGTCTAAAAGACGCTTATCAATATCTGAAATATCCTGAATAATAGTTACATTACTGACTTTCATGCATTCTTGCAATGCTTCATTGGTGACAAAACCACTCTCAGTCAGAAGGCGATAGGTAATCAACTCTTGTCTTTCTTGGGGACTATACTCAACTAACACTTCAAGTTCTGTCGGCAAATCATCCAACTCTCCAGTCAAAATATAGTATTTCCCATGCTTCGTTATTTCGATTCCATATTGCTCCATGCTATCTGTCAAATCTGATAAAGTTCGATAAATTGTTCTAGATGAAACCTGTAAGATTTCAGTCATGTCTTGCATTGAAAGCTTCCCTACATGTAGGAAAGCCTTCAATAATTGTTCTTCTCGTTTGGTTAATAGCATTCGTAATTTAGAAACCTCTAGTTCTATTTGTACATTCTAACAGCCATTTTGTCATATTCTGGTGTTGTTACTAAACTATCCACAATAAGAAATTGAGAATTCGGTGCTGTTTGCTGCACTTCTGCCTGTAAAGAAATAGTTGTTACAATCATTATGTTTTTAGAATTAAATTCACCTAATTCTGAAATTTTGGCAGTAGAAACTGGAATACGAATATTTTTGTTTCTAAAGATAGCCCGAATCGTTTCACAGCCCATAGTTGCAGATCCCTGTGCTTTACCATAAGCAACTACTACAGCATCAATATGGTTAAGGTCAATTTCCTGACTATCTACTGATGCTGAAGTTGATATATCTCCTTCAATTTCTGCTATTGGAGAAGCTCCTGTTAATGAAGCTACAATTTCATCATAACGAGGGGACGCTAAGAAATTATCAACAGAAACATGAATAGCACTTGGACTCTTGTCTTTAGCTCTTGGTGTCAGTTCTTCCTGAGTAACAATTAATGTTTTTGGTGTATCAAGCAAATTTGAGATTGCCTGATTAGATACTGGAATCTCTAGACCTGCTTTTTTAACCTTATCTCGAAGAATACTAGCTCCCATAGCAGAGCTTCCCATACCAGCATCGCAGGCGAAAATGATTTTTTCCACTGAGTCTGTCGAAACAACTGCATCAACAGAAGTTGATACTAACTGACCTTTAGACTGAGCCTTAGCTGCTTGGGTAGCCGCCTGAGCAGCTTCGAGCGAATCCTCAGTTGACTTGTCTGCATGAAGAATAAGGGCTGCTACAAGGAAAGAAACAACTGCTGCCACTAAAACACCTAGAAGAACATTTAGATGGGGCCAAACGCCTTTTGGCGCCGTAGCCATAATCGCAATAATAGAACCTGGTGAAGCTGGAGATTTAAGACCAGCGTCTAAGAGTTGAAAAGTAAAAGTTCCAGAGATACCTCCTGCCATAGCAGCTAAAAATAGAGTAGGCTTCATCATAACATAAGGAAAGTAAATTTCATGAATCCCTCCGAAGAAATGAATAAGCATTGCCCCCCAAGAAGAAGATTTAGCAGAACCTTTACCGAATACAGCATAAGCTAATAGAATTCCCAGGCCTGGTCCAGGATTAGCTTCCAATAGGAAGAGAATTGACTTACCAGCTTGAGCTACCTGTTCTACTCCCAGAGGAGTAAAAATGCCATGATTGAGGGCATTATTGAGGAAAAGGACTTTAGCCGGTTCGATGATAATATTAGCTATAGGAAGGAGGCGAGCATTAACAATAGCCTCAACACCATTCCCAACAGCTCCAGTAAGAGTCGATACGACTGGACCGATTGCGTAGAAAGCCAAAAGCAATAATGCAAAACCAACGAGACCAGCTGAGAAATTATTAACTAACATTTCAAATCCGGGACGAATTTTTTCCTGGAACTTTTCATCAAATTTCTTGATAGTCCATCCTCCCAGTGAGCCCATTACCATAGCTCCGATAAACATAGGAACACTAGAACCTGTGATTGCACCAACAGTAGCAATAGCTCCTACAACGGCACCACGTTGACCATGGATCATATATCCACCTGTGTAACCAATCAGGATTGGCAATAAATACGTTAACATAGGACCAACAACAGTAGCTAACTGTTCATTTGGCAGATAGCCATCAGCGATAAAGAGGGCAGTCAACACTCCCCAAGCAATAAATGCTCCAATATTGGGCATAACCATATTTGAAAGCGATGTCCCTAGTTTTTGAACTCTGACTTTCAATGATACTTTTTCTTCCATTAGGATCATCCTCCTTTTCTTAAAACTAGTATATACAAAGTTAAAAACCTTTAAAACTAAAGTTTTGTCACAGATTTTGTGCCAAAACTTTACTTTTGACGAGGCTGGGCAAAAAGGCTTAAAAATGATAAAACGCATCATATCAGGTGTACAAAACCTTAATATGATGCGTTTTATCATGGAAAGATTTACTGAATTTTCTCTTCAAATTGAGTTTTTGCCCAGCTTCCTCTTTTTATAGTAGTTTGAAATAAGATACGAACAAATCAATTGGAAAATTCAAATTAATTTCTAGAAATATTTTAGTATTCCTGTGTACTGTTCTAAATTCAATCTGCTATAATTATTGAAAAGTAAACCCCTATCATCATTTGTAACATAAAAAATAGGCTGTAAAACCTTATAGGATAAACCTATGGCTTTACGCCCGTATATTCATAGATTCTATTCTACCGTTACCGATTTAGCAAGGTTACGTGGTTTGTCCACATCAAGACCACGGTGGAGGGTTGCAAAGTAAGCGACCAATTGTGTTGGTACGACCATTGAAATTGGTGAGAGGTAAGGGTGTACAGTCGTAAGGACGATATCGTCTGTCTCTTTAGCAACATTTTCTTCTGCGATAGTGAGGACTTTTGCACCACGGGCTGCCACCTCTTGGATATTTCCACGAGTGTGGTTGGCAAGGACTGGATCTGACAAGAGAGTCAAAACAGGTGTTCCTTCTTCAATCAAGGCAATAGTTCCGTGCTTGAGTTCTCCTGCCGCAAAGCCTTCACACTGGATGTAAGAAATCTCTTTAAGTTTGAGACTTGCTTCCATGGCTACGTAGTAATCTTGACCACGTCCGATGTAAAAGGCGTTACGAGTTGTTTCAAGTAGCTCACGAACCTTGACTTCAATGGTTTCTTTCTCTGAAAGAGTTGATTCGATAGACTGAGCTACGATTGACAACTCATGAACTAAATCAAAGGCTTGCGCTTTGGCATTGCCATTTGCTTCTCCGACTGCTTTTGCAAGGAAGGCAAGGGCTGCAATTTGCGCTGTATAGGCCTTGGTTGAGGCTACGGCAATTTCAGGACCTGCGTGAAGGAGCATGGTATGGTTGGCTTCACGTGAAAGAGTTGAACCTGGTACGTTTGTCACTGTCAAGCTTGGAATTCCCATTTCATTAGCCTTGACCAAAACCTGACGGCTGTCCGCTGTTTCACCAGACTGGCTGATAAAGATGAAAAGTGGTTTCTTGCTGAGAAGTGGCATACCGTAGCCCCACTCAGATGAGATTCCAAGTTCAACTGGTGTATCTGTCAATTCTTCCAACATTTTCTTAGAAGCAAATCCTGCGTGGTAAGATGTTCCAGCTGCAAGGATGTAGATACGGTCTGCGTCTTGAACAGCCTGGATGATAGCTGGGTCTACTACTACTTGACCAGCCTCATCTGTGTAGGCTTGGATGAGTTTACGCATAACTGTTGGCTGCTCTTCAATTTCCTTGAGCATGTAGTAAGGATAAGTTCCCTTACCGATATCTGACAAGTCAAGCTCAGCAGTGTAGCTAGCACGTTCACGACTGTTACCATCATAGTCTTGAACTTCCACGCTATCAGCCTTGACGATTACCAACTCTTGGTCATGAACTTCCATGTATTGGTTGGTTTCACGAATCATAGCCATAGCATCTGAGCAGACCATATTGTAGCCTTCCCCAAGACCAATCAAAAGTGGAGATTTGTTTTTCGCTACATAGATGACATCTGGATTTTCAGAGTCAATCAAGGCAAAAGCATAAGAACCACGAATGATGTGAAGAGCTTTTTTGAAGGCTTCAAGAACTGACAAGCCATCTTCTTCTGCAAATTTTCCAATCAAGTGAACAGCGATTTCTGTATCTGTTTGCCCTTTGAAGTGGTGACCTGCAAGATATTCTTCCTTGATTTCAAGGTAGTTCTCAATCACTCCATTGTGAACCAAGACAAAACGTTCTGTCTCAGAGCGATGTGGGTGAGCATTATCTTCAGTTGGTTTCCCGTGAGTCGCCCAACGAGTATGTCCGACACCAGTTGTACCCTCAACACCAACTGTCTTAGCAGATAATTCTGCGATACGACCGACAGCCTTGACTAGGTGATTTTCAGCACCACCTAGGACAAAAATCCCCGCAGAATCATAGCCACGGTATTCGAGCTTTTCAAGCCCTTGAATCAAAATATCAGTTGCATTTGTGTTTCCAACAACACCAACAATTCCACACATAGTATATACGACACAGACCAGCTGTGCTTTCTCCTTAAAATTGGTATAGTCTAATTCCTCTTTTATAGAATCAGCAAAAACAGTATATACTTGTTTCTTTCACTTGTCAAGAGTAAAAATTGGTATAGTTCAAATTACGCTCCTGTAAGCAAAAGACTCTGACCAATTAGGATAATCAGTCAGAGTCCTTTTTAAAATCCATTATTATCGCTTAATTCCTTGAACCAGTGCCCTGATTTCTTCAGACGTCGTTCTTGCGTTTCCAAGTCTAATTCGACCAAGCCATAGCGATTTTTATAGCTATTGAGCCATGACCAGCAATCAATAAAGGTCCAAATCAAGTAGCCCTTACAATTGGCACCGTCTTCAATGGCACGGTGCAGTTCACGAAGATGACCTTTTACAAAGTCAATACGGTAATCATCTTGAATCATTCCATTCTCACGGAATTTTTCTTCCCCTTCAACACCCATACCATTCTCTGTCAACATCCACTCAATATTACCATAATTTTCCTTGATATTTTGGGCAATATCATAAATCCCTTGCTCATAAATCTCCCAGCCACGGTGAGGATTGATTTTACGTCCAGGCATCACATAAGGCTCGTAAAAATGTTCTGGTAAGAGTGGACTCTCTGGATGCTTAGCAAATCGAGGCGCCATAACACGCAAAGGTTGATAGTAGTTGACACCAAGGAAGTCCACCGTATTGTCACGAATGAGCTCCAACTCCTCCTCCGTAGTATCAGGTAAGAGCCCATGTTCATGCAAGATTTCTACCAACTCCTGTGGATAAGTCCCCAAAACAGACGGATCTAAGAAAGATTGGGCCTGAAAAAGGTCCGCAATGCGAGCAGCCTTGACATCAGCAGGATGCTGGCTACGTGGATAAGCCGGTGTCAAGTTGAGGACAATCCCAATCTTGGAATCAGGCAAGAGTTCATGACAGGCCTTAACCGCCCGACTGCTGGCCAATTGTGTATGATAAGCTACTTTAACGGCTGCCTCTGCATCCACCTTATGTGGATAATGGGCATCGTAAAAATAGCCAAATTCTACTGGAACGATTGGCTCATTAAAGGTAATCCATTGATCCACTAAATCTCCATAAGTCTCAAAACAAAAACGAGCATAGTCTTCATAGGCTGAGACAGTCGCCTTATTTTCCCAACCATCACCAGCTTCTTGAAGGGCAAAAGGCAAATCAAAATGATAAAGATTGACTAAAAGACGAATCCCTTTGGCCTTAATAGCCTCAAAGACCTTACGGTAAAAATCTACACCTTGAGAATTGACTTTTCCACGCCCTTGTGGAAAAATCCGTGACCACTGAATAGAAGTCCGAAAGGCCGTGTGACCAGTTTCTAACAGTAGCTCAATATCCTTTTCCCAGTTTTCATAAAAGCTTGATGTTTTATCTGGACCAATTCCATTATAGTAGCGATTTGGCTCCACTTGGTACCAATAATCCCAGAAATTATCTCCCTTACCGTCACCAGCTATACGTCCTTCTGTCTGCGGCCCAGAAGTAGAGGATCCCCAGACAAAATCCTTTGGAAATCTTAGCATACATTTACCTCTTTATCTACTCATTTTTCCCATTATACAGAAAAAACAAGGTAAAAACTAGTTACATTTTTTCCTTGTTTTTCTTCTGATTATAGTTTTTATGTCTTGCTGAGGATTTCAAGCGTTTCGAGCACGTTATCTGCATGAACTTCGATAGTGTCACCAGTCGCTTTAATCTTCACTTCTACGATGCCATCGGCCGCTTTCTTCCCAACAGTGATACGGATTGGCAATCCAATCAAGTCACTGTCGCTAAATTTAACTCCGACACGTTCATTACGGTCGTCTGTCAAGACTTCGTAACCAGCTCCCATCAAGCTTGCTTCAAGCTTTTCTGTCAAGACTTGCGCTTCTTCATCCTTGACATTGACAGTGATCAAGTGCACATCAAATGGTGCCAATTCTTTAGGGAAATTGATTCCCCAAGCGTAACGGTATTCACCTTTTGGCGTTTTGTTAACAAAGAGGCGAGCGTGTTGCTCCATCACTGCTGAAAGGAGACGGCTGACACCGATACCGTAACATCCCATGATAATTGGCACAGCCCGGCCATTTTCATCCAAAACATCTGCTCCCATGCTTGCTGAATAGCGAGTGCCAAGTTTAAAGATGTGACCAATTTCGATACCACGCGCAAAGTTAAGGACTCCTTGCCCGTCTGGGGAAATTTCACCCTCACGAACTTCACGGATATCCACATATTCTGCAGTAAAATCACGGCCTGGATTCACACCAGTCAAGTGGTAGCCATCTTCGTTAGCACCGACAACTGCATTGCGAACATCTTGCACCTTACGGTCTGCGATGATTTTAACATTCTCTGGCAAACCAACCGGGCCAAGTGAACCAAATCCTGCTTGAACAAGATTCGCCACTTCTTCTTCGCTAGCAACGTCAGAGAAATCTGCTCCCAAGTGATTTTTCAACTTGACTTCGTTGAGTTGGTCATTTCCAACTAGAAGGGCTGCAACAAGCTCACCATCTGCCATGTAGAAGAGGGTTTTAATCGTTTGTTCTTCTGGAACGTTGAGGAAGGCTGCAACTTCATCGATTGACTTAACATCCGGCGTTGCAACACGAGTCACTTCTTCTTCAGCGACAACACGGTTGCTTGGTTTGTACTCGTTTGTTGCCATTTCTAAGTTAGCTGCATAGCTAGACTCACTTGAGTAAGCAATGGTATCTTCACCAGAGACTATCCATTTGAGCAATTCTGCCTTGATTTCTTCTTGCGCTTCTGCAGGAATTTCGTCAAATGAGGCAACTGACTTGTCCAAGACAACCCAGCGGTCAAGGTCTGTACGAGCAGATGTAATGGCCATAAATTCTTGGCTATCCTTACCACCCATGGCTCCACCGTCACCAATAATAGCCTTGAAGTCTAAACCACTACGAGTGAAAATACGCTCATAGGCTGCTTTGTACTCATCATAAACACTATCCAAACTATCATAGTTAGCGTGGAAACTATAAGCATCCTTCATGATAAACTCACGTGTACGAAGAAGTCCATTACGTGGGCGTTTTTCATCACGATACTTAGGCTGGATTTGGTAAAGGTTGAGTGGCAATTGCTTGTAAGACTTAACAGAATCACGGACAATAGCTGTAAAGGTTTCTTCGTGTGTTGGACCTAGGATAAAGTCTGATTTTTCACGGTTTTTTAGTTTGTAAAGGTCTTCACCGTAAGTTTCGTAACGACCTGATTCGCGCCACAATTCTGCACTGAGAAGGGCAGGAGCCAACATCTCAACGGCACCAATCTTGTCGAATTCTTGGCGCATGATATTTTTAGCTTTTTCAATCACACGATTAGCAAGTGGTAGGTAAGAATAAACACCTGCAGATACTTGGCGAACATAACCAGCACGCAACATAAGAGCATGGCTGATAACTTGAGCATCGCTTGGCATTTCGCGAAGCGTTGGGATAGGCATTTTACTTTGTTTCATAATATTCCTCGATTATCTAAAAAAGAGTCGCATAATGTCATTCCAGGTCACAGCAATCATCAAGACAACCATGATGACCACTCCGGCCAAGGTGACATAGGTTTCAATTTCTTGTTTCAATGGTTTGCGGCGGATAGCTTCTAGGATATTGAGCACAATCTTACCACCATCCAGAGCTGGAATCGGAATAAGATTAAAAATCCCGATATTGATGGAAATCATTGCCAAGAAGTACAAGACATTCTCAATTCCATTTTTAGCAGCATCACTACTTGCCTTAAAGATGGCAACAGGTCCACCCAACTTGTTCAAATCCGGTTGGAAAATCAGATTTTTCAGTGCTGATAAAATTCGTAGGGCCGAGTCAGCAGCAGTTGTAAAACCACCTACAAACATGGATAGAAAGTCCGACTTAATTCCCGGTTGAACACCTAGAAGGTAACGGCCTTGACTTTCTTCCGGAGTAACAGTGACTTGTTTGTCACTCCCATTTTCAAAAATAGTCACATCCAAAGTCGAGGCCGTCTTACCTTTGGTTTCCGTTTCCACAGCCTGAATCAAACTTTCCCAGTTGCTAATCTCATGTGAGCCAATCTTGGTAATCTGTGCCGTTTCTGATACTCCCACCTTAGCCAAGGCCCCTTGGGGCATGACATGGAACTGGTTGGTATCAACATCTCTGACACCACCCTGCATGAAGATTAAAATCCAGAAAACAACAACCCCTAAGATAAAGTTATTCATAGGACCTGCAAAATTGGTAATCAGTTTGCCCCAGATAGTCGCATTTTGATATTGAACATCTAAAGGTGCAATCCGAACCTCAGTACCATCTGCTTCCACAACCGTTGCATCGTGATCCACTGCAAATGTTTTTTCTTCTTCCAGAACCAATCCTTTGATAAAGAGCTTGTCTTCAAAATCAAACTGGGTCACCTGCATAGGGAGGGCTGTTTGATCCAATTTTTTACCTGAGAGATTGATGCGTTTAACCTTACCATCATCAGCAAGTGTCAAACTAACAGGCGTTCCTGCCTTGATTTCAGTTGTATCATCACCCCAACCGGCCATGCGGACATAGCCACCCAGAGGCAAGATTCGAATGGTATAGGCCGTTCCATCCTTGCCAATGTGAGCAAAAATTTTAGGTCCCATACCGATGGCAAATTCACGTACTAAAATCCCTGATTTCTTGGCAAAGTAGAAGTGCCCGAACTCGTGCACCACTACAATAATCCCGAAAACCAGAATAAAGGTTAAAATTCCGAGCATAGCGTTTCCTCCGTCTTTTGATTAAAAGAGTCCAAATAAGTGCATGATTGGAAATACAAGCAACATACTATCGAAACGATCCAAAACACCACCATGTCCAGGGATAAATTTCCCAGAATCCTTAACACCAAAATGACGTTTGATCGAACTTTCTAGTAAATCACCAAATTGTCCAGCAATGCTAAAGAAAATAGCAAAGACTGACATCTTGTAAATTCCATATGGAAGAGCAACTGTACTGTCAACTATCATAAAGATAATGGTTACTAAAATTGCTCCTAAAATACCACCCAAGGCACCCTCAAGGGTTTTATTAGGCGATACCCTTGGTGCTAACTTTCGTTTCCCATAGTTCATCCCAACAAGATAGGCACCACTGTCTGTCGCCCAGACGATACACAAGGCTAAGAGAGCCTTGTCCAAACCTGCAACACGAGCATCTAGTAAAGCATTAAATCCAAAGCCCACGTAGAAGCTCATAGCAAGAGGGAAAACCGCATCCTCAATCGTATAAGACTTGCTAAAAACGGTCGTTCCTAACATGATTGAAATCAAAACACTATAGGCAACCACATTCCCATCAACTGGCAAAAAAGTCAGGTAATTCTCCAAGGGAATGGTCAATGCAAAGGTTGCAAAGAGGGTCAAGAGGCCCTCCATCGTCATGGTCTCTAGACCTCTCATCTTCAAAAGTTCATGCATGGCTAGCATGGCTATGATTCCGATTGCTATCTGAAGCAAGAGGCCCCCAATCATTAAAATTGGTAGGAAAATAGCCAGGGCAATCCCTGCAAACAAGGTTCTTTTCTGTAAATCCTGGGTCATATTTCCTCCTAAACTCCTCCAAATCGGCGATGACGACGATTATAGGCAAGAATGGCTTCCTGCAAGGCCGCCTCGTCAAAATCAGGCCACAAGGTGTCCGTAAAATAGAGCTCACTATAGGCTCCCTGCCATGGAAGGAAATTGCTCAAACGCAATTCTCCACTAGTACGGATAATCAAGTCTGGGTCTCGTAACTCCTTAGGTAAATGCTGGGTAAAAAGATAATTACCAATCAATTCCTCTGTGATGTCACCTGGGTTGATTTTGGCATCTAAAACATCCTGGGAAATCAACTTAAGCGCCTGTGTAATCTCAGCACGTCCACCATAGTTGAGGGCAAAATTAAGAATCAAACCTGTGTTGTTCTTAGTCAATTCCTCAGCCTTGGTTAAAGCTTCAAAAGTCTGCTTAGGCAGGCGGTCTGTCTCCCCAATCATTTGAATCTTAACATTATTCGCATGTAGTTCTGGAACATAATTATCATAAAACTCTACTGGCAAGTTCATGATAAACTTGACTTCCTGATCTGGACGGGTCCAGTTTTCTGTAGAAAAAGCATAGACCGTAATAACCTTAACGCCTAGTTTGTTAGCTGCCTTGGTCACAGTTTGCAATGCTTCCATGCCCGCCTTATGTCCAAAAACTCGCGGTTGCATACGTTTTTTAGCCCAACGGCCATTGCCATCCATGATGATGCCAATATGAGCAGGGACCTGTGTCGGAACCTCTACTTCCACAGCCTTATCTTTCTTAAAAAATCCAAACATGATCTTATTCCTATTCAAAAATCTATCGTTTCATTATACCATATTTCCCTATTTTCTTCTATCACTAAGCTATTTATACTCTTCGAAAATCTCTTCAAACCACGTCAGCTCTATCTGCAACCTCAAAACAGTGTTTTGAGCAACCTGCGGTTAGCTTCCTAGTTTACACTTTGATTTTCATTGAGTATTATTCTCAGGCACCAAGCCCATTTTTCAAAAAAATAAGCCGCCTGATTGGGCGACTTTATTTTTTATAGGGAGATTATTATGAAAAAGTTTTAGGAGTTTAAGTTAAGGTCTTCTTAACTTATGAACTCAGTATACACTCCCTAGCTTAAAGTTTCCTTAAGAAGTTTTAAAAATCAAATTTTTCCATTTCTCCTGACAATTTTTCTTGGATAAACGTGTTTGATAAAGCTCCATTCGGTCTTCATTTTCTAAGAAATGAGGAGTTGGACGAACTTGAAAATTCAAAATATCCTCGAGTCCGTAAGGAGTAAAGAGTTCTAAAGTAGAATCTTCATTCAAGCGCAGTCCAACAGCCGTACATCGTTCTGGATACTTACTCATGGCATCACAAGAGCTGCTATAGGGAGCAGTATGAGGACTGTGCTGATGCATACAGACCTGATTTTTCAATTCCCACTAGTACTGAGGAAAATCCTCTCTCAACTTTTTCTCTAGAGACAAGGTTTCCTCATAAGAAATATCTGGATCAAAGAAAATTACATCTACATCTGTTTCACAGTCAAAAGGGGACTTGTCTGACAAGAGATTCCAGATAAAATTTCTGACAGAACCTGCTGCCAACCAAGAATCTTTCAAACCAAGGTTTCGGATAATAGTCAGAATAGCCATCATATCCCGATTTTCTCTGAAAACTTCCAGAATTTCTTGCTTATTTTTCACTGTATTCATAACCTAAGTGCTCATATGCCTTAGCAGTCGCCACTCGTCCAGAACGTGTCCGCATGATAAAACCTTTTTGAATCAAGTAAGGCTCATACATGTCTTCCACCGTCTCTCGCTCCTCTGCAATGTTAACAGAAAGAGTTCCTAATCCAACAGGGCCACCACCGTACATCTCAATCATGGTCCGAAGGATTTTCTGGTCCACATAGTCCAGACCTTCATGGTCAACATCCAGCATGGTCAAAGCCTTATCCGTAATAAGATCATCGATAACCCCATCCCCCATTATCTGGGCAAAATCGCGCACGCGCTTGAGGAGACGATTGGCAATACGAGGGGTCCCACGACTACGTAGGGCCAACTCAGATGCTGCCTCATGAGTGATTTCCATCTCAAAAATATCTGCCGTCCGCTCAACAATTTCCGTCAAATCAACATGAGCATAATACTCCATATGACCTGTAATCCCAAAACGTGCCCGTAGCGGATTTGAGAGCATACCAGCCCGAGTCGTCGCCCCAATCAAGGTAAAAGGTGGCAACTCCAAATGAACGCTGCGACTGCCTTCACCAGCACCAATCATGATATCAATGTAGAAGTCCTCCATGGCACTATAAAGCACCTCTTCCACAGACATGGGCAAGCGATGAATCTCATCAATAAAAAGGACATCCCCAGGCTCCAAGTCATTCAAAATCGCTACCAGATCACCGGCTTTTTCAATGACAGGCCCAGACGTTTGCTTGAGATTGACACCTAGTTCGTTGGCAATAACAAAAGCCATGGTCGTTTTTCCCAAGCCTGGAGGGCCAAATAAGAGCACATGATCCAGCGCTTCATCCCGCATTTTGGCAGCTTCGATAAAGATTTGGAGCTGGTTCTTGACCTTATCCTGTCCGATATATTCACGTAAATACTGAGGACGGAGCGTGCGTTCTACTAACTCCTCATCCCCCATTATCTCATTATCTAAAATTCTACTCATGGCTCTATTATATCAAAAAACCAAGCCACAAACAAAAAAGCCACTGGATTGTGACTCCCGAGTCTAGCACTTATGTGGTATAATATTGTTCGGAACTTCTACACCGCCTACGAAAGGAGGTGAGATAGCCCATGATGGAATTAGTACTCAAAACTATCATCGGACCAATTGTGGTCAGTGTCGTTCTTCGTATAGTCGATAAATGGCTAAACAAGGACAAATAGTGTCAAAAAAGACCTCAAGCTTATTTGGTCGTGAGCTTGGGGTCTTTTCTAGCCTATGATATAGAGCTAGTACTCAATTCCTTTTTATTATCCCATAGTTCACGAATTTTGTCAAAGGTTTATATCCTCATCCATTCAGCTTCTCCAACTTTAGAATCTGTCCAATAAAGTTTATAAGATTTAGAGAAAGCTATTGAAAAATGATATTTAGAAAACTTCCGAAAAGCCTGAAATAGAGCAAAAAAACTCCACCAGTTCCGGTGGAGTTAAGGGAGATTATGATGAAAAAGAAAAGTTTAGGATTTTATTAAATAAAGTTAGGAGGTCTTTATTTAATGACTATATAATACTAGACTAGCCTTAAATTTTGCTTAAGCAAAAACAAGTTTTATTATTTTTCTCTGTTGATCCAAGTCATCCCTATACAATTATAGGTGGATAAGGCTTCAAAATCCAATTTGCACCATTTTCTCCACTTCAACATAATTCCTAGATTACTAATTTTTTAAAACCATAACATAAAAACAAATGTAAAGAATAAGAAAAAATGCATAACATCTACTAAAAAATAGACATTTTGCATTTTTAATTCAGACTAATCTAGACTAATTTTTCCTCTTTGAGTTCCAAAAACACCTGTTTGTACTTGTAACTGTAAGCCTGAAGCATCTGCAGTCTCCGTATTCACATCAAATACCACATTTCCTGTGATACTATTTTCAGGGTTTAATTCTGACAAAAAGAATTTTGCTTCCTGATTTGCATAGATACCAGCTGTACTATCAGTTGAGTACTCTGTATCATCTTTTAAAAGCTTAAAGAAATCATCCGTAACAGTTATAGATTTTTTACCATTATTTTTTACCGTCACATTCAGAATTAAATAAATACCATTTGCGTTTTTGCCAAATTCTCCTCCAACATTTTGAGACAGAGATTTTGAATTCACGATATATTCAACATCTCCAACTTTAACAACTTCTCCGATTTTATTCTCTGCCTTAGCTTTTGTCTCCTCTTCCTTATTTTTATTTTTTTCTGTTGCCTTTGTTTGAGCAGTTTCTTCTGATGCTGCTGTTTGCGTACTTGAACTAGATGCAACTTCCTGCTTAGTGGAGTTACTTCCACTTCCACCTTTAACTACACCAAATACAACAATAATAACAATCAATATGAACCACCATTTTTTATAAAAAGGTGTTTTTTCACATATACATTCCCATTTTCATCTTTGATTTTCTTAGCCATAAGAAATCTCCTTTAATCTTTTTCAACTATTATATTATATTTCCTAAAAAAAAAAAGCATTTTTGAGGGTAATTTTAATTTTTTTAAATAAATGCGATTTAAAAAGTTTCAATCACTGAGCCTAGCTAAACAATTTCAACTAACAAAATTATCTCAAAAGAACTTTGCCATTTCAATTTTTCTAAAATATAGCACTCTAAGACAAATGAGGTGATTCTTGTTCATACTCAATTGTCTGAGCGTCTGCCTTCTTGGGATGTTCAGGTCGAGGAGTGACCGTTCGCCAACCATGGCATTTCAGGAGATAATAGCAACCATCACGTGTAGAAGTGCGACTAATCTCTTTTTGATAGGATGCAAATAACTGATTGACAGTTACAAATTCCCCAGCTTGAGCAGTTTCTATATGACGTTTTAGAAATGCTTGTTCTTCTTCGTAAGTCCTATATTCTCTATGACGTCCACCACGAGTCTCTTGAAGAAGAGCATACAAACTCCTTATATTTTTCAAATTCCTCCAAACAGTTGTTTTATTGCAATCTAGCAGATCCATGATTTCCTTATAACTCTTTTGAATAAAATATAATCTATAGACGTTTGTGGTATTCGGCGTACGATGAATCTCTTAGGAGTTTTTCAATTTTTTGTGTTTCTTCGTTTGTGAGTTTCATAACTACTATTATAAGATGTTTTTTGACTTTAGTATAATATGAGAGAGTAGATTACTTTATGGTATAATATTCTACGGCACTGCTACACCGCCTGCGAAAGGAGGTGAGATAGCCCATGATGGAACTAATCCTTAAAACTATCATCGGACCGATTGTGGTCGGTGTCATCCTTCGCTTAGTCGATAAATGGCTAAACAAAGATAGATAGTGTCAAAAAAGACCCCAAGCTTAATGTGGAAGTTAGCTTGGGGTCTTTTCTAGTCCATGATATAGAACTAATCCTTAATTCCTCTCCATTATCTCACAGTTCACAAAATTTGTCAAAACTTTACATCCTCAGCTTCTCAAGCTTTAACCACTTTACAACAAGACTTTCAAGTTTAAGAGAAAATTAGGGATTCTATCAATTTCATAGAAATTTTGATTTAGTAAACGAAGAGACAATCTTATATGTCACTCCTCATTTAATACGCCACTACTGGACAAGCAAAATCATTATTACAGTAGTTCTAGTCCTTCAATTAACAGTCACTTACATTCAAAGTGAGGTTGAAGTAGCTGAAGGTACAACAGACCTATTTCTTAATCATATTCGCTAAAAAAGCCCCCGCCAATTCCCCGACCAAAATCCGAAAAATATCGAAAAATGATTTTTAGAATAGTCCCCAAAAGCCTGAAATAGAGCCAAAAAACTCCACCTGATCGGGTGGAGTTAAGGGAGATTATTATGAAAAAGAAAAGTTTAGGATTTTATTAAATAAAGTTAGGAGGTCTTTATTTAATAACTATATGATACAAGACGAAGCTTAAAACTAGCTTAACTTTTCTCAGATTCTACCATTTTGCAGAAAATCACTATCACTATCACCTCACAAAAAGCCACCTGATTAGGTGACTTCATTAGGAGATTATGATGAAAAAAAGTTTTAGGATTTCATTAAATAAAGTTAGGAGGTCTTTATTTAATGACTATATAATACTAGACCATCCTTAAACTTTGCTTAAGAAAAAACAAGTTTTGTTATTTTTCTCGATTCGCCCAAGTCATCCCTATACAATTATAGGTGGATAAGATTTCAAAGCCCATAGAACGATAAAATCCCACGTTTTTTTCTGTCTCTTCTGTCACCAGCTGGACTTGATAAGCATCTTTGTAATCTTTTAAGGCCTCTTTCATTAGGGCACTACCAATCCCTTGACGCTGATAGATTGGTAAAACAATCAAATCCTGTACAAAAACTGATGAGAATCCATCTCCAACCAAACGAATCAAGCCCACCACAGCATCACCATCAAGTGCCAGATAAATTACTAATGAATGCGATAAGGCCTGCTCCAGCATCTCTGGTTGATGGGTATAATTTGTCCAACCGACAGCCTGATAGAGATGCAAAACATCCTCTAGCTTGACAATTTCTTGCTTTTTAATAGTAATCATCTCAACACCTCTTAAAGTTCTCTCAAGCTCTTGTACTGCTGTCCATTTTTATCAAAATTTTCAGGACGCAGCCATGTTTCCAAACGATCTTTGACTTGAGGCCAGTCCTTATCAATCATAGACAACCAATCCGTATCCCTCGTCCGTCCCTTATAAACCACCGCCTGGCGGAAGGTTCCTTCATAGACAAATCCCAAACGCTCCGCAACTCGTCTGGATGGCAGGTTAAGAGCATCGCATTTCCACTCATAGCGACGATAGTTTAGCTCCTCAAAAATATAGCGAGCTAGGAGATACTGAGCCTCAGTTCCTATCCGTGTACCCCTTAGCTCTGGAGAAAAAGTGACTGCTCCGACTTCTATTACTCGGTTATTCTGGTCAATGCGCATGAGAGAAAAAGTTCCCAAAGCCTTACCAGTCGCCTTGTCTATGATTGCATAGTAAAAACGGTCCTTACGAGCCAACATCTGATTTAAAAGGCTAACCAGCTCCCCCATATCTGCTACTGGCTCCTGAAAAAGATAGGTCCACATCTCCCGAGGAGTATCCGGGCCATAAACAGCTAGCAAATCCTCCGCATGTTTTTCTACCGAGAGAGCCTCTATCCTAGCATAACGCCCTTCTAAGAAATCAATAGAAGGCAGTGCACCGGGTGTATAACCTTCCATTGACTCACCAATCATCTGACCATATTCATTTACTGGCATAGCTTTCTCCTTGTTTCACTTTTCAAACTTTTTACTCAACTCTATTTGAATTGTCCTATCTGCTAATTTCAAGTTTTTTATCAATTTCATTTAACAATTTTTCTGCATCTTCTTTATTTAAAACATTTTCTCGTGCTACATAGTTTCTACAAATATTCAGGGCCGCAATTTGGTCTGCTTTATCCAAAGATTCAAACATAATTCTCACTGAGTTACTAGCAATAACTCCTCGTTTATCATCCGAATTTTGAAGAAAGTTAAGTAGAACACTTAAATTGTTCTGACGACACGATTCGTACAAATCAATATATTCACCGTATTTTTTCGATTCAGAATCAGTAAGTTTATCTACAACTTTTACCTGCGAATAAAAATAGATTATTTCCCTATTTTGAATAATATAATTTATTTTTCTGATATATTTTAATCCCTCTATTAAGAGCCAAATAAAATAGATTATCAGAATACCAAACAGTGGTAGCCACATGATACCAACACTGGATTGAATACGAGGATAAGTTTCATTAAAAGAAACTATTAAATTTTTGGCTCCAAAATAATGAATAATGGATAACAAATTTGTCACTATTAATAGAGTTGCAAAAGATTTTGTAAATAAAAATTGATACACTTCAGACTGTGTCCTTATAATTTCATTTGGAGATATTCCAAAAATATTGCTTGATTTATCATTTGAAAAACTAAAGAAAGTAATAAAAACTGCAAAGAGAGTGTCTAAAGTGAGTGTCAAATTTAAACTTTCCTTGTCCCAAAGACAATTTTTAAAATAATATGCACCCACTATTGACATTACTAATACTATAACTGACACTACAATAATAGAAATCTTAAATAATAAAATTTCACACTTCCTGCTATCGTTCACTAATCTATTCATTCTGACCTATTCTAAAGTTCATACTCTAGAGTTACTTCTTTTTATTTCACAACAATGTTAACCAATTTATTCGGTACCGCAATTACTTTCACGATTTCCTTACCGTCAATTTCTGCTTTGACTTTTTCATCCGCTAGAGCAATTTCTTGCAATTCTTCGCGTGATAGGTCTTTAGCGACCATGAGTTTGGCACGGACTTTTCCTTTGATTTGGACGACGATTTCGATTTCGTCTTCAACCAATTTGCTTTCGTCCCATGTTGGCCAAGCCACGTAAGAGATTGACTCACCTGTTGCTGCAACAGTTTGCCAGAGTTCTTCTGCCAAGTGAGGAGCAAACGGTGCAATCAATTGGATAAAGCCTTTGGCGTAGTCTACATAAAGTTTTTCTTCCTTGTTAGCCGCGTTGACAAAGACCATAAGTTGGGCAATGGCTGTGTTGAATTTGAGGGACTCAATTTGTTCTGTGACAGCTTTAACGGTTTCGTTATAAACCTTGTCAAGAGCACCATTGTTTTCCGCAATAATTTCCTTACTTGTAATCAAACGGTAAACACGGTCAAGGAATTTACGACTTCCTTCCAGACCTTCTTCTGACCAAGCGATTGAAGCATCAAGTGGGCCCATGAACATTTCATAAACACGAAGGGTATCGGCACCGTATTGTTCCACCACATCGTCTGGGTTGACAACGTTCTTAAGAGATTTAGACATCTTGGCTGGTGCTTGCTCCAACTCTTCTCCTGTTTCCACATGGAAGAAAGAACCGTCACGTTTTTCAACCTTATCGGTTGCCACAAGAGCCCCACGGTGGTCACGGTAGCTTGTTCCCAAAATCATTCCTTGGTTAAAGAGTTTTTGGAATGGCTCTTTTGTTGGAACCACACCGAGGTCATAGAGGAATTTGTGCCAGAAACGAGCATAAAGCAAGTGAAGTACAGCATGCTCTGCACCACCCACGTAGATATCTACTGGCAACCATTGTTTGAGAAGGCCCTCATCAGCCAATTTCTCAGTGTTGTGTGGATCGATATAGCGGAGGTAGTACCAGCTTGAACCTGCCCATTGTGGCATGGTGTTGGTTTCACGACGACCTTTAACACCATCTTCACGAGTCACTTCAAGCCAGTCTGTCAAGTTAGCTAGTGGACTTTCACCAGTACCTGAAGGACGGATATCCTTGGTTACAGGCAAGACAAGTGGCAATTCACTTTCAGGAACAGCTGTTGAAGTTCCATCTTCCCAATGAATGATTGGAATTGGTTCACCCCAGTAACGTTGACGGCTAAAGAGCCAGTCACGGAGACGGTAGGTAACCTTCTCTTGTCCACAGCCTTTTTCTTCCAACCAAGCCACAATCTTGGCAATTGCGTCTTCTTTGTTCAATCCATCTAGGAAGTCTGAATTAACATGAAGGCCATCTTCTGTGTAGGCAGCTTCTTCAACGTTTCCACCTTCAAGTACTTCGACGATTGGAAGGTCAAATTGTTTGGCAAATTCCCAGTCACGTTGGTCGTGGGCAGGCACAGCCATAACCGCACCTGTTCCATAACTAGCAAGAACATAGTCCGCAATCCAGATTGGAATTTCCTTGCCATTGACAGGGTTGATGGCATAAGCACCTGTCCAGACCCCAGTTTTTTCCTTGGCAAGGTCTGTACGAGCCAAGTCAGATTTGAGGCTAGCTTGGTGTTTGTAGTCTGCAACTGCTTCTGCTTGCTCTGAACTTACGATAGCGTCTACTAATTCATGCTCAGGAGCCAAAACAGTGAAAGTCGCACCGAAAAGAGTATCAGGACGAGTGGTAAAGACTGTGAATTCCTTATCAGTTCCCTTAACCTTGAAGGTTACATTAGCACCAGTTGATTTCCCGATCCAGTTGCGTTGCATGTCCTTGATAGACTCTGGCCAATCTAGTTCATCTAAGTCATTGAGCAAGCGCTCTGCGTAAGCCGTGATTTTGAGCATCCATTGGCGCATTGGCTTGCGGACAACTGGATAGCCTCCACGCTCAGACGTTCCATCAGGAAGGACCTCTTCGTTGGCGATGGCTGTTCCCAATTCCTCAACCCAGTTTACTGGCACTTCCGCTTCATAGGCCAAGCCTTTTTCGTAAAGCTTGGTGAAAATCCATTGCGTCCACTTGTAGTAGTTTGGATCTGTTGTGTTGACTTCACGATCCCAGTCATAAGAAAATCCAAGCGCATTGATTTGGCGTTTGAAGTTGGCAATGTTCTCCGCCGTAAATTCTGCTGGGTCATTACCAGTATCCATAGCGTATTGCTCTGCAGGCAAACCAAAAGCATCCCAACCCATTGGGTGAAGAACATTGTAGCCTTGCGCACGTTTGTAACGACTGAGGATATCGGTTGCAGTATAACCTTCTGGGTGTCCTACGTGCAGACCAGCTCCAGACGGATAAGGGAACATATCAAGAGCATAAAACTTAGGTTTTGATGCATCTGTTCCTGTCTTAAATGTATGATGTTCTGCCCAGTAGCCCTGCCACTTAGGCTCAATTTCTTTATGATTGTAAAAACTCATGGTCTCTCTCCAATTTTGTGATGTTACTATTATACCATTTTTGAGGGAATTTGGTCTCGTTCTATTCTATACTTTTCTATTTTACCTTGCTCTAAAATTTTTAAACTGCTATACTTATAACAGAAAACCCTTCCAAGGAGGTAGCAGATGTCTCATTCCTTTAAAAAATCGCTCCAAAAAGAAATTCTCCATAGAAGCTCTATCGCAGCCTTTGTGACCTCTCTTTTACTACTCATTTTACTTTTTGGTTTTTCCTATTTTTTACAAAAGCAGCAACTCTCCAAAGATACGAGACAGATTGTCAAACAGGTTCAAGAAATGAAAGAAGCAAATAATGAGCTCCTGACTACTATGAACCATAAAATGATTCCTGAATTTTTGGACGGCAAACACACAGAGAGAGAAGTCTTTAGCTTATTTTACGAGACAAAAGCTAGATTGAAGCTTAGTTCTGACCTCATTATTCTAAACGATACAGGTGAATTACTATTTAGTACCAATCGAAATCATCAAGAAAGTATTTTATCACCCTACTATCTAAAACTGCTCATTCAAAATCCTTCTCAAGAAAAAGTGACAGAAAAAATTGCACTCTCTTCAGATAAGCAACATTACACACTCTTTATCAAACCACTACTTCAAAACCAACGAGTTAAGGCCTATACTATTGCTTTCGTAAATGAGAATGATTTCATCTCAAGCTTCCCAATGATCAATTCCAAATACATCATTACCGATAGCTTTGGAAATATGTTTTCCAACAATACAAATCAGTTTACTCGCTCCACTCTTGAAAAATTGGATGAAAAACTCCTACACTCTCGCACCCACTGGTATGCGAATGAACCGCTTATTGTTCAAAAAGAAAAAGTCGGTGCTATTTTTTCAATCTATACTTTTCAATCCTTCTTTCCCATTCCTAGCTTACTTGGTCTAGCCTCCATTCTCACCTTGTGTATATTCTTCCTCTACTTCTGGCAAGCAAGACGAATTGCTCATAAGATTGCCACACACAATGCTGTTCCTATTGAAAGTTTGGTTTACCAACTTCAAGAAATTCCTAAACAAGCAGAAAAAAGGCTTTCTCTACAAACAGGTGATGAGTTTGAGTTTATGGCAGAAAAAATCAACAATATGTTGTACGAATTAGATCAACTTCATCAAAAAATGTTGACCATAGAAAAAGAAAAATGGATTTTTGAAAGAAAAATGCTGGAAGCTCAGTTCAATCCTCATTTTCTCTACAATACACTTGAGACGATTAAAATCACTTCTTTAATGGATGCCGCCCTCACACAAGACCTAATTCAAAATCTCACGCGCATTCTTCGCTACAGTATCACGGATTTAGAAAAAGAAACAACCATTTGTCAGGATTTAAAGATTATAGAGGATTACCTTATGATTCATAAGATTCGTTTTGAGCACTTTTCTTATGATATTGTCTGTCCAGAAACTGTCGATAATCAGCCTATCCCTAAACTTTTCTTACTTCCTCTAGTAGAAAATGCTATAAAATATGGGATGCAATACCGTATTGATCTTCATATTGATATCCAAATTACCTTGGAAGCAGATTCTCTGACTTTTTTAATCAAGGATAATGCCGGAGGGCTCACAAAACAAGAGCGACTCGCTATTTTAGACTCTTTAGAAAGCCCTCATACCCAGCATGGCATCGTGAACAGCTACAAACGATTGAGCAATTTCTTTTCTGATGTCCAGCTAGATTTAGGAGTCAATCGCCAAGGAGAAACTTGGGTCAAATTTATAACGAAAGGACTAACTCATGTTTAAGCTCATTATCGTAGAAGACGAACACCTCATCCGAAAATGGCTAGAGATTGCCGTAGACTACTCTGCCGTAGGTATCCAAGTCGTAGGAACTGCCAGTCACGGTCAAGAGGGAATGAAACTCATCCAAGAAAAAGAACCTCATATTGTCTTAACAGACATCACCATGCCAATTATGGATGCTTTTATGATGTTCGAAGCCACTCGTACCCTTTCCTATGAAAAAGTTATCTTATCAGGTTATAACGATTTTCAAAATGCCAAAAAAGCCATGCAATACGGAGCAGTTGATTTCTTATCCAAGCCAATTGATACCAAGGAATTGACAGAATGTCTTCAAAACATTGTTTTGCGATTACAAGGTAGTACCTATCAAGAAACTCCTTTTTTAGAAGAATATCAAACTTTACTCACCTCTATCCAACAGGTTGATACACAAAACCAAATCATTCAACAAATTATTTCCTTTGTCCACAAGCATTATGCAGAGCATTTTACGATTGCGACTATTGCTGAAGCTTTAAACTATAGCGAAAGCTATCTATATAAAGTTATCAAAGAAGACTTCCCCATGACTCTAAATGAATATATCTTACAATATCGTCTGAAACAAGCTATAGATAAGATGGCTGAATCTCCCAACTCCCCTCTAAGCGACATCTCTGATCAAGTTGGATTTTCAGACTATAAATATTTTGCCAAAGTATTTAAAAAGTATCTCCATATTTCCCCAAAGGAATTGAAATCACTCGGAAGAATAGTAAAATAAGCTATTCTTCTTTTTGTAGAGAATTTTACTCTAATAGAATAGAATTGTCGGTTTTAAAAACGCTTATATTGTTTTAAAATAAACTTAAATAACACAACGGAGGTATCCATCATGAAAAAGAAATGGATGTATTATGCTGCTTGCGGACTAGCCCTTTTTGGTCTTGCTGCTTGTTCTTCTAATGAATCTGCCGATGGCGGTTCATCTGATAAAGGAGACGGCGGTTCGCTAGTCGTTTATTCACCAAACTCAGAGGGCTTAATCGGAGCAACTATTCCTGCCTTTGAAGAAAAATATGGTATCAAAGTAGAACTGATTCAAGCTGGTACTGGAGAACTTTTCAAAAAACTGGAGTCAGAAAAAGAAGCTCCTGTAGCTGATGTCATCTTTGGTGGTTCTTATACACAATATGCTACCCACGGAGAACTCTTTGAAAACTATACTTCAAAAGAAAATGATAATGTTATCAAAGAATATCAAAACACAACTGGCTACTCTACTCCTTATACACTAGATGGTAGTGTTTTAATCGTCAATCCTGATTTAACGAAAGGCATGAACATCGAAGGATATAGCGACCTTCTCAAACCTGAACTAAAAGGAAAAATTGCAACTGCTGACCCAGCAAACTCTTCTAGCGCCTTTGCTCAATTAACAAATATGCTACAAGCTCAAGGTGGTTACAAAGACGATAAGGCTTGGTCTTATGTAAAAGATCTCTTCACACTTATTGATGGGAAAATCGGTTCAAGCTCATCTGGTGTCTATAAAGCAGTCGCTGACGGAGAAATGGCTGTTGGTCTCTCTTATGAAGATCCAGCAGTTAAACTCTTAAATGACGGAGCTAATATCAAGGTAGTCTATCCAAAAGAAGGAACCGTCTTCCTACCTGCTAGTGCTGCTATCGTTAAAAAAGCGAAAAATATGGAAAATGCCAAGAAATTTATCGATTTTATTATCTCTCAAGAAGTACAAGATACACTTGGTACAACCACTACTAACCGTCCTGTTCGTAAAAATGCCAAAACAAGCGAAAACATGAAACCAATTGACAAAATCAAAACACTCACTGAAGATTATGATTATGTCATCAAAAATAAATCAGATATCGTTAAGAAATACAACGAAGTCTTTACAGATATCCAATCTAAACAGTAAAAGAGGTTCACTATGAGTGAGATCAGAATTATTAACGCCAAAAAAATCTACCACGATGTCCCTGTTATTGAGAATTTGAACATTACAATTCCAAAAGGAAGTCTCTTTACCCTTCTTGGGCCTTCAGGGTGTGGGAAAACGACCCTTCTTCGTATGATTGCAGGTTTCAACAGTATCGAAGGTGGAGAATTTTACTTCGATGATACAAAAATCAATAATATGGAACCCAGCAAACGCAATATCGGGATGGTTTTCCAAAACTACGCTATTTTCCCACATTTGACTGTCCGAGATAATGTCGCTTTTGGTCTCAAGCAAAAGAAGGTTCCAAAAGAAGAATTGATTCAACAGACCAACAAGTATCTTGAACTCATGCAAATTGCTCAATATGCGGATCGGAAGCCCGATAAACTCAGTGGTGGACAACAACAACGTGTCGCCTTGGCACGCGCCTTAGCTGTTAATCCAAGTGTTCTCCTCATGGACGAGCCACTTAGTAATCTGGATGCCAAACTTCGCTTGGATATGCGTCAAGCCATTCGAGAAATCCAACACGAAGTGGGAATTACAACCGTCTATGTGACCCACGACCAAGAAGAAGCCATGGCGATTTCAGACCAAATTGCTGTTATGAAAGATGGGGTGATCCAACAAATCGGTCGGCCAAAAGAACTCTATCATAAACCAGCTAATGAGTTTGTAGCAACCTTTATCGGACGCACAAATATTATCCCTGCTAATCTTGAAAAACGGAGCGACGGCGCTTATATCGTCTTTTCAGATGGCTATGCCCTTCGAATACCAGCTCTTGATCAGGCTGAGGAACAAGCTATTCATGTAAGTATTCGTCCTGAAGAGTTTATCAAAGATGAATCTGGAGATATTGAAGGAACTATTAGTGATAGCGTCTATCTTGGACTAAATACGGAGTATTTCATTGAAACAGGCTTTGCCTCAAAAATTCAAGTTAGCGAAGAATCAACTTTTGAAGAAGATCTACAAAAAGGCGATCGTATTCGTCTACGAATCAATACTCAAAAATTAAACGTCTTTTCTGCAGATGGTTCCCAAAACCTGATAAAAGGAGTCAACCATGGAACGTAAAAAACTAAATATTTGGACAGCCTCCTCTTTCTTCATCTTTCTTACCTATCTTGTCTTTCTCGTTTATCCTATCGTTACCGTGCTCAAGCAAGCACTTATACATGAAGGGCAATTCTCACTAGCTAATTTTGTCACTTTCTTTGGTAAAGCCTACTACTCTGAGACACTTGTCAACAGTTTCAAGGTTTCCATTACCGCTACTGTCACTTCCTTAGTTGTAGGAACCCTATTAGCTTATCTCTTCTCTATGTATGACTTCAAGGGGAAGAAATTTCTACAAATATTGATTATCATTGCTTCCATGTCAGCTCCTTTCGTGGGAGCCTACTCCTGGATTCTCTTACTGGGACGAAACGGGGTCATTACTAAATTCCTGACAAATGCCCTTCATCTTCCAGCTATCGATATTTATGGATTCAAAGGAATTGTACTTGTCTTTACACTGCAACTATTCCCACTGGTATTTCTATACGTTGCTGGGACAATGAAAAGTATTGACAATTCTCTACTTGAAGCTGCTGAAAGCATGGGGTCCTTCGGATTTAAGCGTATCGTAACGGTTGTTTTACCTCTCCTCGTTCCAACCTTACTAGCTGCTGCCTTGCTTGTATTTATGAGAGCATTCTCAGACTTTGGAACGCCTATGTTAATTGGTGAAGGATATCGGACTTTCCCCGTCTTGATTTATACCCAATTCATTAGCGAGGTTGGAGGAAATTCTGCTTTTGCATCTGCTTTAGCCATTATGGCGATTATCATTGCCTTGGCAATTTTCCTTATCCAAAAATACATTGCAAATCGCTACAGTTTCAGCATGAATTCGCTCCATCCAATTGAGCCTAAAAAAACTACAAAAGGAAAAATGGCTGCCATTTATGCAACAGTCTACGGAATTATCTTTATCTCTGTTTTACCTCAAATTTACTTGATTTATACTTCTTTTCTAAAAACATCAGGTATGGTATTTGTCAAAGGTTATTCTCTAAACAGTTACAAGGTAGCTTTCAATCGTATGGGCTCTGCTATTTTCAATACCATTCGTATCCCTTTGATTGCCTTAGTCCTAGTTGTCCTATTCGCAACATTTATCTCCTACCTAGCCGTTAGAAAACGGAATTTGTTTACAAACTTAATTGACAGCCTCAGTATGGTTCCTTATATTGTACCAGGAACCGTTCTAGGGATTGCCTTCATTTCTTCCTTCAATACTGGTCTATTTGGAAGTGGATTTCTTATGATTACAGGAACTGCTTTCATCTTGATTATGTCACTATCTGTCAGAAGATTACCTTATACAATTCGCTCATCTGTTGCTAGTTTGCAACAAATAGCCCCAAGTATTGAAGAAGCCGCGGAAAGCTTAGGAAGTAGCCGTCTCAATACCTTTGCCAAGATTACAACTCCAATGATGCTATCTGGTATTATTTCTGGAGCCATCCTATCTTGGGTCACAATGATTTCAGAACTCTCTACTTCTATCCTCCTCTACAATGTCAAAACAAGAACAATGACTGTAGCTATTTATACAGAGGTTCTCAGAGGGAATTACGGTGTAGCCGCAGCCTTGTCAACTATCTTGACTGTTCTAACAGTAGGCTCCTTGCTCTTGTTTATGAAAATCTCTAAAAGCAATAGCATCACACTTTAGTTTCCCCCATCAAAAACAGCCGAAAGGATTACCCTCGGCTGTTTTTTCTTATCTTGATATTCTTATCAAATACCTAGCTCATAGAAAGTAATACTCAATGAAAATCAAAAAGCAAACTAGGAAGCTAGCCGCA